>CAKMMH010000102.1 GCA_927798255.1 uncultured bacterium
CTTCCTCTTTAAACTCTATTCTCTATAATATTCTCTATAAAATTTGATGATTAAAATTTAGTATAAGTTTCAAGAACTTTAAATAAAACAGTGTTAGTTTAAAGAGCTGGCGTGATAAAAAGCTCAATTTGACATTAATGTATATTACTCTTTGTCAAAATCTCCACATCATTTTCTGTGTAAAATGAGAAAAAGACATTTGAACGCGGGCAACCGCAAGGTGTACTACATTGTACAGTAAGGATTACCCGCATTCAAATAACGAAGTATTTTTTGATGTATTGTCAATTTTTTACTCGCCGTAATATGAACGAATGTATATTTTCTTAATATCCTCAATTAACGGATACACAGGATTTGCTCCTGTGCATTGGTCATCAAACGCAAGTTCTGAAAGGTCGTCTAATGAATCCATAAATTCTTTTTCGTCTATTCCATATGCTTTGATGCTACTTGGAATTTCAATTTCCCTCTTTAATTTTGAAATCGCATCTAAAAGTTTTTTAACCTTATCATCTTCAGTCTTTCCACCAAGATTAAGTTCATCTGCAATTTGAGCATATCTAGTCTTTGCATTAGGATACCTATATTGAGGAAATACTGCTTGCTTTTTCGGTGCATCTGTTAAGTTATATTTAATAATTTGATTAAATAAAAGCGCATTTGCAATACCATGAGGTATATTAAATCTTGCTCCAAGCTTATGTGCCATTGAATGGCAAATTCCTAAAAATGAATTTGCAAAAGCCATACCTGCAATTGTCGCAGCATAATGCATCTTCTCTCTTGCTAAAGGATCATCTTTTCCATTTTTATATGAACGAGGTAAATATTTAAACACAAGCTTAATTGCCTCTAATGCATTTGAATTTGTAAAGTTTGTTGCCATAATCGATACATAAGCTTCCACTGCGTGAACAAGTGCATCAATTCCTGAAGCTGCAGTTAAACCTTTTGGCATAGTATCAACAAAATTTGGATCAACTATTGCCATATTAGGCGTTAGCGCATAGTCTGCAATTGCATATTTCATATGATTACTATCATCTGTAATAATTGAAAAAGGTGTTACTTCTTAACCTGTTCCTTAGGTCGTTGGAATCGCTACCATCAAAGCTTTTTTACCAAGTTCAGGAAGCACGCAAGTTCTTTTTCTTATATCCATAAAACGCATTGATATATCTTCAAACTTTGTATCTGGTACTTCATACATAAGCCATAAAATTTTAGCAGCATCTATTGGAGAACCACCACCTAGGGCAATTATCGTATCAGGCTCAAAAGGTTTTAAAATATTTAAAGCCTCTGTCACAGTGGAAAGTGTTGGGTCAGGTTTTACATCAAAAAATATTTGATAATCAACATTTATTTCATCAAGTACTCTTGTAACATTATTAATGACACCTGAGTTAAAAAGGTATCTATCAGTAACAATAAACGCTCTTTTTCTTCCTGCTAATTCTCTTAGTGCTAAATCAGTAGCTCCTCTTTTAAAATAAATTTTTGATGGCACTCTAAACCAAAGCATATTTTCTCTCCTAATAGCAACTGTTTTATAATTTAATAAATGCTTAACACTTACATTCTCACTTACTGAATTTTCCCCCCATGAACCACAACCTATTGTAAGAGTTGGCTCTAGTCTAAAATTGAAGAGATCTCCAATAGCACCTTGAGAAGCAGGAGAATTTACAATAAGCCTACCAGCTGGAAGATTAGTTGCAAAATAATTAATTCTATCTTTATTTCTTTCATCTGTGTGAAGTGTAGCAGTGTGTCCCGCACCACCTAAAAGAATAAGGTTATGTGCCATACTAACTGCAGTTTCAAAATCATTTGCTTTATATAATGCTAAAATTGGCGATAACTTTTCATGCGCAAATGGATCATCATTTTCTATCTTTTTACACTCTGCAATAAGCACTTTTACATTCTCATCTACATTAATTCCAGCAAGGCTTGCAATAGTGTGAGCAGTTTGCCCCACGATTTGAGGATTTACTCCACCTTTTGGAGATAAAATAATTTTAGAAAGTTTTTCTTTCTCTTTATTTGATAAAATATATGCACCTCTATAAGAAAGCTCATTTTTAACTTCATCATACACATCATTTACTGCTATTACAGATTGCTCAGAAGCGCAAATCATACCATTATCAAATGTTTTAGACATTAGTATTGAAGAAACCGCTGTCTTTATATCGCTAGTTTCATCAATAATTGCTGGAGTGTTCCCAGGACCTACACCAAGCGCCGGCTTTCCAGAAGAATAAGCAACCCTTACCATACTTGTTCCTCCTGTTGCTAAGATTACATTTACAAGAGGATGAGTCATAAGCCTATTTGAAAGCTCAATTGATGGTTCATCAATCCAAGCGATGATCCCGTCTGGTGCTCCTGCTTTTACCGCAGCTTCAAGTACTATTTTTGCAGCTTCAATTGTTGATTTTTTTGCTCTTGGATGAGGTGAAAAAATAATTGCATTTCTTGTCTTAAGAGCAATTAATGATTTAAAAATTGCAGTTGATGTAGGATTAGTTGTTGGGACAATTCCTGCAAGGACTCCAAGAGGTTCTGCAACAATTTTTGTACCATTTGTTATATCTTCACTTATTACTCCGCATGTTTTAGTATCTTTATGTTTATTATAAATATATTCAGAGGCAAAATGATTTTTAATAACCTTATCCTCCATTACTCCCATCCCAGTATCTTCACATGCTAATTTTGCAAGAGGAATTCTTGCTTTTGCGGCTGCAATAGAAGCTTGTTTAAAGATATAATCTACTTTTTCCTGAGAAAATGTTTGATAAATACTTTGGGCTTTTTTAACTTTTTCAATAAGTTTATCTAAACTTTCTAAGTCATTTACTAAAATTTTATTGACGCCCACATTAGCATCGATATTAACATTATTTTTTTCATTTTTTTTCTTTATGTTTACCATATAAAAACCTCTAATATATAATTACTAAACCCCTTGCGGTAATGGCACCCTCAGGTTTAAATTTTTGTTTAGTCGCCCCCTTACGGGGGCGGACTTTATGGGTTATTACGTACACCGGAGTATCCTCGTGAATGTCGCTAACGCGAACGCTCCCGAGTCTACAGCGGAAGCCTCACTTCGTTCGTCTACATTCTGCCCTAGCGCCGCATGCTAACGCATGCTCTAATAACCCCCTGACGGGGTTTTGCCTCAAAATTCTTGCAATTCAAAATCAAATCGCAAATAACTCGTAATTTCTCGAACCAAATGCACATTTTGTACAAAAATTTTCAAGTGCCATTACCCAAACCCCGTTAGATGTTCACTAAAATTTAGTATTAATTAGTGTTTTCAAAATTAATCACTCTTCTTTAGTAGCATCAATAATAGTTTATCATCTTTTATAAAAAATCACTATTACATATAGTTTGATGCATAAGTATTGATAAAATTTTCAAATTATATTTAAATAATAACTGTTTATTTTAACAACCAAATTTTTAATTTTGCGGACGTAACTCAGTTGGTAGAGTGCTTGCTTCCCAAGCAAGATGTCGCGGGTTCGAGTCCCGTCATCCGCTTTCATATATTTTTTTCGTTTATTCCCTTAGCTTGTTTTAAAGCTCCTCTAAAAGAAATGTTTCTTCAAGTTTTTAATTCATAGTTTCAATTATAAAAAAGTATAAACTACAAACATATGTTCATATAATATTATTTGGATTTAATTGATTGAAAACTTAATGATAATTAGAAAAATAACTATTTCTTCTCTTAAATTCTTTTTTATATATGTTTAGATGCAAAATTTTCAAAAAGGATTCTTAAAAAATTTAAAAATCTCATAACATATTAAATTTATTAAACAAAAACTCTTGTAACTTTATTTTATAATATATAATCTAGTAATTAAGAAAAATATAAGTTAAGCAATTTAAATAAATTATAAAGATTTATAAAAAATTATTGTTTTAAAAATTTGCGCTAAACTTGTTTAAACGAATAAAATATATATAATACAAAAACATATGGATATATTTACACTTTTTACTTTCGTTGGAGGGCTAGCATTCTTCCTTTATGGGATTACTACAATGTCTCAAGGGCTAGAAAATGTGGCAGGTGGAAAACTTGAACAGCTTTTAAAAAAGGTCACCTCTAATCCTTTAAAAAGTTTTGCTCTTGGAGCTGGCATAACAGCTCTTATTCAATCTTCTTCTGCAGTTACAGCGATGCTTATAGGGCTTGTAAACTCTGGCATTATGCAGTTATCTCAAACCGTCAGTATTGTTATTGGCGCAAAACTTGGAACGACAATCACTGCATGGCTTTTAAGCCTTGCATCATTAAAAGACGCAGGTGGCGCATTCATTTTAAAACTTCTTAATCCTGAAACCTTTTCTCCCCTATTAGCATTTATTGGTATTTGCTTTATTTTAAAATCAAAAAAGAAAAAAAGAAAAAATATTGGTCTTATCTTAATAGGGTTTGCAATCCTAATGTTTGGAATGACCACGATGACAGCGGGCGTTGCTCCCCTTGCCAATGCCCCTGAATTTAACAATATTTTAATTAAATTTAAAAATCCAATTTTAGGATTTATTTGCGGCGTAATTGTTACCTCTCTTATACAAAGCTCCTCTGCATCAATTGGTATTTTACAAGCATTAACTTTAACAACAAATATTTCTTGGGAAATAGCCGTTCCAATTGTTCTTGGACAAAATTTAGGAGCTTGCATCTCTCCAATGCTTGCAAGTATTGGAGCTAACGTAAATGCAAAAAGAGTAGCAGGAATTTATCTTATATATACTATTCTTAGCGTACTAATCTGTTTTCCTATATTTATAGTATTAAATTCTGTCTTAAATTTAGAGTTTTTTAAGTCTGACATCTCTGCAGTTGGAATTGCTATATTTCACACTGGCTTTAATGTTATAGCAGCATTTATCCTTTTTCCTTTTTGTAAATATATAGAAAACCTTTCAATTAAATATATTAGAACTAAAGATGATAAAAAAGGCGAAGAAACTGTATTCTTAGATAGAAGATTACTATTGACTCCTACCTTTGCAGCATCTGAATGCTTTAGAAAAACTCTTGAAATGGGACAAATGGTTGAAAGTAATTTAAATGAAGCATCAAATTTAATATTTCATTATGATGATAAAAAAGAAGAAAAAATTTCTCAAAATGAAACAAAAATTGACCTTTATGAAGATAAATTAAATTCTTTTTTGGTAAAGCTTTCTGCAAAAGGTTTAACTGATGAAACAAGTAATAAAGTTTCACAGCTTCTTTTAAGTATTAGTGATTTTGAAAGAATTGGCGACCATGCAATAAATATCCTAAATATAGCAAAAAAAATGCATGAATTAGATATTAAATTCTCTACTGATGCTACAAAAGAAATAAAAACACTTATAGAAGCTATCACCGAAATTTTCCTTCTATCATTTACTTCATATACAAATAACGATTTAAATATCGCAAAAAAAGTTGATCCATTAGAAGACGCCATTAAAAATGGAATTCATATAGCAAAAGATAATCATGTCCAAAGATTAAAAAATGCAACATGTAAGATTGAAATTAGCTTTTTATACTCTGATTTATTAAATGAGCTTTTAAGAATTGCAGGACATGCTGGAAATATCGCCTTAAGTGTTATTCATCTTTATAGCAAAAAATTCTTTAAACACGAATATAACCATAGAGATAAGGAAAGTGACAGCGAATTTTCAACACGCCTTGAAAAATATCAGTCAAAATATGAAATTTATAATTTTTAAACTATTTATTTTAGTCTATAAAATAGGGATTTTTTCGAATAATTAAAAAAAATTTTTCAAACATGTATTTTTTTGTTTACAAAGATTTAACTTTTGTTTAATGTAGAATTAAGAGGCAAAAAAAACGGTTTTTTGCCAAGGTTTACATGGGCCCCGGAGATTTATAGTATGTGTAATCCGGTTCCTTTACTGGACGAGGTTTTTCGGGCGTTGGCTCCGAACAAGGAAGATTTGCAAGACATAAATGAAAGTTTTAAAAAGACTTCATTTAAAAGTTTCCCGACTCGACTCGGGCAACAACATGCTTGGCTTGATGTTCTTTCGAACTTAACCTGCGACACCAAAAAAGCTATGCGCCAGAATAAAGGGTATTCACTTATTAAGAAAAACCAAGAGAGGGCTCTTTACGAGAAGCTTTACTACTTGGGAAAACTTCGCTCGGTGCTTGAAGTAAGCGCTGGCGATTTAGCAAACAACGAGTACGCACTCCTTTACGAGTTTAATGTTCTCTTGGTTGCCAAATGGATACTCTTTAAGGACAGTAAGAGCAAATTTGAAAAATTGCTCTCGAGGATGAACGCACTCTAGTCTTACGAAAAGAGATATATAGGTTATTAAGAATGATCTTAAAAAACTATATGACGCGTTAAAACTTTACACCTAGGTACGGGAGGGCCTAATAACGCAATTTTGAAGGATTTGCCAAGAACTTTTTGCCTCCCAATTCATTATTTTACCATATTCATCATTTTACCATTTTAAGCTAACAAACATTAACTCAAATAACTTAAAATAAATATGTAGTTTAATATTAATCCTAAGGAAATATATTAATTTTATTTTAATAAAATCAAC
>CAKMMH010000103.1 GCA_927798255.1 uncultured bacterium
GCAAAAATAAATTCTTCAAAGAAAACTTCACTTCTACTAAACTCCCTATGAATAGGATATTTTTTATTTTTTCAATTCTTCTTCTCTTTTCTTTGTATTTTCCCTTGTACGTTCTAGCATTACTCTAAGTGATGGTAGCGATGAGAATTCAAAATAATACTGATAAGCAAAAAGTCCTTTTAGAAGCTTAACTCCAATATTCCAAAGACCTGAAATAATACCAACTAAAATTTTGCTTTTAAATACTAGCTTCCAAGGAACTGAAATACTTTCAAGCTTTTCAATTTTGCATGAATGATATTCTAAAAGCCTTTTAAGTGAGCTATATGTAAATAATCTTTTATGACGAAAATCAAGAATTCCTCTTATACCATAATTAAATGCACCAAATAGATGCATGATTCTTGTAAAAATAAAAGCAACATTTGCAATAACTCCATAGCATTTACTCTCCCCTGTTCTTTTTCCTTCTCTTAAATCAATAAGCAATTTTTCAATATCCGAAACACATTCAAAACTATCTATAAAAAATACTGCTTCGTATTTTTCATCACTTGTATTAAATATACCATGATCAAAATCAGGTTCTACGACATCAATATTAAAATTTTCTTTTTCTAAATATTCTCTTACCTGATATTCTTTTTTATCAATTATAACAAGTGATTTTCCTTTTGTTTCTCTTAATTTATCAATTAATCTTTTTACTGACGTATCAAATGTAACCCTACTTGGTTTCTTTTTATATCTATCTTCTAAGTAATAACATGGATGATAAAAAATTCCCCAATCTTGAACCTTAAATAACATACAAGCAATTAAAATTTTTCTTGCGTACTTAAGACCGTCAACATTACATTCTTCATCACCATAATATGTAGGAATTGGAATTTCTTTTATTCTTAATCCTTGTCCTACAAGTTGAATAATAATTTGCGTATCAAAATCATAATAATTTGAACTATACTGAAACGGCATCTTTTTAAGCGCGTTTACTGAATACAATCTAAATCCTGAATGCCACTCAGTAAGAGAACTACCAAGCATCGAGTTTTCAATTTTTGTTAAAATTTTATTTCCTAAAAATTTATATTTTGGCATACCGCCTTTTAACGCACCTTTAGGGTCCATCATTCTTGAGCCAAATACTGCATCTACTTCACCATCAACAAGAGGTTTAATAAGTGTAGGAATCATCTCTGGCGCATATTGCCCGTCACCATGTAAAAGTACAACATGATCAAAATTATTTTCTATTGCATATTCATAACCAATTTTTTGATTACCGCCAAATTGCTGATTTACTGGATTAGCAAGAAGTGTGGTTTTAAATTTAGTATATGTTTTTAAGAACTCGTATCCAGCTTCAAAAGTTTTATCTTTTGATGCATCATCAATAATTAAAATTTCAAAATCTACATTTGGATAATCAGTATGAAGAGATTCAGGAATTCTATCTAAAACTTTTCCTAGTAATTTCTCATGATTGTAACTAATTATAAAAATTAAAACCTTAATCTTCTTTAGGTTATCCATGCCAACCTCAAAATTTTAAAATAAATTTAACTATTTTATATATAACAATTAAAAAGCCCTTAAAAAGAAAATGAGGTTTTTTATAACCATTAACTCTCTTTTAAGGGCTTTTCTTAAAAAATAAAAACTACTACCAGTTTTCTTTTAATACTTCAAAATGTGCTTGTGGATGTAAACAAGCAGGACAAGTGTTTGGTGCAGCATCTCCCTCATGAACATATCCACAATTTAAGCATCTCCAATAAACTTTTCCATCTTTTTTAAATACAGTGCCATTTTTAATATTTTCTGCAAGCGCTCTGTATCTTTTTTCATGTTGCTTTTCAGCAACTATAATTGCCTTATACATTGCAGCAATTTCTGGGAACCCTTCATCCTCTGCAGTTTTTGCAAAACATGGATAAGCTTCTTCCCATTCTTCTTTTTCACCACTTGCTGCAGCTTCTAAGTTTGCTAATGTATCCCCTATTTTTCCTGCAGGATAAGAAGCTGTGATTTCTACGCATCCTCCTTCTAAAAATTTGAACATTCTTTTTGCGTGTTCACTTTCTTGATTTGCAGTTTCTTCAAAAATTTCACTTATTTGTCTATAGCCTTCTTTTTTGGCAACAGAAGCAAAGAAAGTGTATCTATTTCTTGCTTGAGATTCACCTGCAAAAGATGTAAGTAAATTTTTCTCGGTTTGAGTTCCTTTTAATGATTTTTCCATATATAAAATTCCTTTATTTAATTTTTTACTACTCTAAAAAACTTAAAAATAAGTTAACATAAAACCAACTTTTCCGCAATGACCAACCTATTTTGAGTGGTTATTAAAAGCTTTGATTTATCAATATTTTTAATAAAATCTTTATCCTTATTTATATCCTCCTCACTTTTTAAAAAAAGCATTTTTCCATTTTTCTTTAAGAAAGGCATAGCATAATTTATAAGCGCATCTAAGCTTGCAAGTGCACGGGCAGTAACTTTTGAAAAACTTTCAAACTTTATTTTTTGATAATCTTGTATTGTACTATGAACCACGTCAACATCATCTAATTTAAGTTTTTTAATAATATAATTTAAAAAATCGATTCTTTTTAGTGATGAATCAAGAAGTGTTATTTTTAAGTTAGGAAATGCTATTTTTAAAGGAAGTCCTGGGAACCCAGCACCAGTTCCCATATCTAAAACAACGTCATCTTCATTAAAAGTTTCTTGTTTTAAAATAGATAGCGAATCAAGAAAATGTCGAGTTTCAACCTCTTCTTTTTTAACTCTTGTAAGATTAATTTTTTCATTCCATCTATACAAATCTTTAGCATAAGTATCAAAAAGTAAAACTTTACTTTCAATATCATCTATCTCTAACTCTTTTAAAAATTCAACAAGATTACTAATTTGCGAAGTTTTTAAAAATAAATCATCTCTGTTTAAACTAGTGCTTATCATATTTTCTTCTTTAAATTCTTAGG
Organism: uncultured bacterium; assembly: GCA_927798255.1. Lineage (GTDB taxonomy): Bacteria > Bdellovibrionota_C > UBA2361 > UBA2361 > CAKMMH01 > CAKMMH01. Next base: position 2,991 of record CAKMMH010000103.1, read on the forward strand.
ATATTAACATTATAAAAAATTGACAAAAATTTTCAATCTTATACACTAATCGAACACTTTTTGAAAGCTTCTTTGAGGCTTACAAAACAGAGGCTAAAAATTTTCCAACACGAAAGGGAAAAATATGGAAGATTATTCTTTCATTTATGCGGAGTTACACTTTAAAAAAACGTATGGCTTTTTTAATAAAGATATTGCATCTTCGTTAAACGAATGGGAGCTTGCTATTTCACAAGCCCGAAAAAAGATTGAAAAATCTTATGAGGACTTTACATATTTTATGGACCTTCAATATGAAGGATACGATAATGAAAACATTAAAAAGGCCTACGATTGGTTGACAAGGTTTGTAAAAAGTAGCGACGATATGGAAGATGAAATTTACATTGGAAACACAATTGTCGCTGTCAATGATGTGTTAAGAGATAAAATCGTTTGCCTTTCTATCATCTCCACGGAATTTTATGCCACTCTAGAAGAACTCGGTGAAAACTTAGTAAACTTCATTTCTCTAAAAATTAGGAGGAATAAATGGCCAACTATCTTTCAAACAATGATTCTGGAAGCCATGGAACAAGAGGTGATTATTGAGGCTATTAAAGCTACAAACCGTAATCTCGGCTTCGAATCTAAAATCGGTTTTTAACAAGTCGGTTTTTAACAAGGTTTCCGTTTCTTAATATTCAAGGGGACAAATGTAGAAATACATTTTTCCCAATTTATTTTAAATATTTGATTATCTTTGCGGGGCATCCTGCTACAACAACATTTTCAGGAACATCTTTATTTACAAATGAGTGAGCTCCGACAACAGAATTATTTCCAATTTTTACACCATCTAAAATTGTAACCCTAGCACCTATCCAACAATTTTCCCCTATTTCTACTCCACCCTTAATATCCATTTTATCTTCTATTCTAGATTTTCCTTTTTCTTGTATTAAGGTATGATTTCCAGGTCCTATATAAGAATATGCAGAAATAAGTGTGCTTTTTCCAATATAGATCTTACTTTGAGTAGCAATACGGCAATTTGAACTTATATTTACTCCATCTTCTAGCGTAATATTTCCATTTTTAGAAATAACCATTGTGCCTTTTCCAAGAAGTACCGCAGTGCCTATATTAATATTAGCGCTTTTACCTCTTGCGTCTAAAAGTACATCATTTTCTATTAGCGCTTTATTTCCGATACAAATTTTTGATGGATTTCTTATTTCGACATTCTTTCCAAAATATGGACGTTTACCTAAGCTTTTTACAAATATTTTATAAACAAATATTCTTAAAGCCACGCCAAAAATACTAGGAATAAGATTTGCAAAAAATACCAAAAACTCATATGTAAATAAAGTTATATAAGATTTATTATCTCCTACTATTAAATCTTTATATAGCTTTAATGCTTTATTATCACCTGTATATTTTTTTTGTGTTTCACTAATTTGTAAATTTGATGACATAATATTTTAAATCTAAAACTTATTACATTTAAAGCTAATTACCACTTTCACAAAATGCTTCACCGCAACAAAGATCTCCGTAGTATCCGCTATCATATTCCACGCAACACTTCGGATGAGGCATAGCATCATTTCTGTGATCATATAAATATTCTGCAAAGAATGCTGTTTGTCCAGTCTTTTCTCCAATTTTACATGTAGTAGCCATTCTATTACCTTCTCTGATACATACATAACCTGACCATATATCAGCACGTCCTATATTCTTTTTACTTAGAACTGGGCAACATTGCTCTTCACCATCAAAACTAGTTCCATGATATTGTGGTTTACAACTACAAGTCTTATATGGTTTATCAGATTCCATACGACATGGAACATTCTCAGGATCACCTACATCAAGGTGAGGTTTAAATAGGAACTGAGCAAGACAACAATAATTTTCACCATCTGATAACTTACAACCATTCTCGTAAGAACAGTCAGCTCCCTCCCCGGCGATATAACCATATGGACAACATTGAGATTCCTCGCTTTCTCCACATTGACTATTTGCTTGACAAGTTTGACCTTCAGGACAACACATACCATTGCAAATATCCGTTACACAACAAATATCAACACCCCCTAAACCAATCAAACTTAATGCTCTTTGAGCAAAGCTTTCGTTAGTATGCGCGATAATATAACCCGATTGTCCTTGTTCATTTATGCATGGTTTAGGACACTTCCCTTGTATTAATTCTTTATCACAACATTTCACCTTACCATTTTCATCTGTATAAACCTTAGCTTTTTCGCAGCAAATTTGAACTTTTTTATGTGAATCAGTCAATTCATCAGTATCGATAACTTGGTGTTGAACTTCCTCAGAGTTATCAGCAGTACTGTTAACATTCTCACAACAATCAAGATCACCTTCTTTATTTTTAACATAAATTTTTGATTGCTTACCACAGCAATTAGGTTCACCATTACTCATAACATATAACTCTTCACCACTTTCACACGTCATACACTTAGCAGCAACCCCTTCTCCATTACAATTCTTAGGTTCACAACATATACCTTGCGCACCACAAAGAATCATACTAGAGCTTTCACAACAAGAACCAGTAACAAGGCCAGCTTCTTCTTCTGTAACTCCTTCTTCTAATCCTGTTTCCTTAATTGTATAATTTCTTGTAGTTGTAAAATATGGAGCATCTGATTCACAACATTTATTGGTAATTGTATTAAAACTCCAATCTTCACAACATCTAACATTATTATTTTCATCTAAGTATGGCCTACCGGTTTCACAACACTTCTGAACTATCTTTTCTCTACCTTTACTAGAATCAGAATAGCTTTGGCTTATTTGACTTGCATCAAAACTAAATTGAAATGATTGGCTACTTGATTGACTTTCGCCACTTTCACTTTCATAAACAGTAAATGTACCTAAAGTACCTAAGCAACATTTCTTAATTCCGCCTTCTTCGTACATACTATTCTTAGCACAACAAATTTGCGTTCCGTCATCTTGGACACTATCAAGAATCGTAGCAATTTCTTCTCCATTCTCATCTACTGTTTGGCAACAATCACTAACACCATCTAAATTTGTAAATATCTCTCCATGACAACATCTGTAAGCTTGCATAAGATCTTGCTTTGCAAGTAAACCTACAACTGCTTGCCAAGTATTAATCACACTTCTATCCGTTAGATCTGCGTAATTTAATTTTGTATATTTATCTATATCATTTGGTGATATACATTTATCTTCATCACAACATTCGTCACCACATCTAACTTGATGAATTTCCTGTGGTATTCCTTGAGAATCTTTAATTATCTTTATACCACCTTCTGTAATCTCTGTTTTATATTTAACAGGGCAACAAGTTTTTGCTTCCTTGATATCTAAGCCATCTGGTACTCCCTGAATAGCAATTACTGAACCTTTTATTTCTGCACAATTTGATCCTACAGTGCAACATCCACCACCACAAAAAGTATCACTTTCATTACAGCACACAGGGGCGTTTAAAAATTGAGACCTTCCTTTTACAACAGTATCACCAGGACAACACATTGTAACATCATAGACTCTACCATTACTATCTGTAATAGAATTAGCTAAAGGTTGAGGATTAGTA
>CAKMMH010000104.1 GCA_927798255.1 uncultured bacterium
CTATGGTGTAGAAGAAATCGGCACAGATAAAATGCATGAAGTGGCAATTCAAATCGAGTAATAAATACCAAAACATATGAAAGTTTTATAGAAAGTTAAAAGAAAGAAAAAGTAAGAAGATTCATGAAGATAGTACAAAATTGTGTGCATAAAAAAATAAAATTGCTCACTTTTAAATTTCTCGACAATTGAATTTATTCTTCCATAACTTCAAAGTATTTTTCTAAAAACATTCTACCTAGTTGAGATGAAGTTCTCATATATTTCCCATTATGAACTGTAACAATAGCTATCGCAACTTTAGGATCATTACTTGGCGCACTAGCTATAAACCAGTTAGTGAGACCTTTAGGATCGGTTCCTTGAAGTGTACCAGTTTTTGCAGATACTGGAACTACAAAATTTCTAAAATATTTTCTAGATGTTCCCATAGTTGTAGTTTTTACCATCATTCTTAAAAGCTCTGCAGCAGTATCTTTATTCATTACTTCTTGCAATACTTGAGGTTTGTTCTGATAAACAATTTCTCCATTTGGTGCTACTACCTTTTCTATCATATACGGTCTTGGAATAATACCACTATTTGCAATTCCTGACATCATCATCGCAGCATGAAGCGGACTAATATGGACATCACCAAAACCAGCTCCAGTTCGACTTAATTCGTAATCAGACTCTGGAATATTTGCTTCACTTTGAGGTGGAAGCATATCAAAAGGAAGTTCCTCATTAAAACCAAACTTATTTGTATAATTCATAAGGGTCGCTTGATTTAAATATTTAAGTGCCACTCTACCAAAAACAGGGTTGCATGATTTGCCAAGCGCCTCACTAAGAGACATATATCTTGTGTCCAATCTATCATTTGGAGAAAAATTATATTTATTTAATGTATAATCACTTCCTCTATATGCTATCCTAGAATCAGCATTTAACACACCTGCTTCTAAGGCAGCAGTAGCTGTAACAATTTTAAATAACGAAGCTGCTGGCATTCCAGCATAAAGTTCAAAATTTTTAATATTCGAAATTCCTTCTATGGCGATAACTTTCCCGGTTTTTGGCTCAATAGCTACGAGTGCAGCATGGGGAACTTGAGCTTGCTGTAAAATATTTCTTGTATAATTTTGAAGTTCTGGATTAAGGGTAAAAAATACTATATTTCCTGCTCTTGAAATTGCTTTTAATGAACTTTCTGATTTACATAACCCTTCATCAAATGTTGGCATCTTTGTAAGTAAGTATGAATTGTCTTTTAAGTTTACTAAGAGTTTAACCGGAGGAAATTTTTCTAAATTACCAAGCGTTCTAATATCCATTCTGGGCTTAGGTAATTCTTTTTTCATATTTGTCTGAACAATTAATTTTTTTACGCTATCAGATGGATTTTGAAAACCTAAGTAGTATATCACACCGATTGCTGGTAAGAAAAAACAAGGAAATAAAATTAAATATAAAAATAACTTAATTTTTTTAATTTTTTGTCTTTTTCTTCGTTTTACATGTTGTTCTAAAAGACATTTTGGCTTGTTAATCTTAAAAAAATCTCTTTGCATATTTATGAAATTATAATTCTTATGATTGATATTTCAATATATTAAAGTAAAAATTTAAAAACACTTTATTTTTGGGTTTCTAATGCAATTTCCCTAATTTTCAAAAGTTTCATAATTAATTTTGGAAATTCATCAAGAGGCACCATGTTAGGTCCATCACTTTTCGCGTTCTGTGGATCTGGGTGCGTTTCAAAAAACAATCCATCAACTCCCAGTACAGTTGCACACTTAGCAAGAGGTTCAACCATTGTCCTATCACCCCCTGAAGCATTTCCAAGAGCGCTAGGTTCTTGAACACTATGAGTTGCGTCAAAAATCACCGGAACATTAAAAGATTGCATTTTGACAACACCTTTGAAATCATTAACAAGACTACCGTAACCAAAAAAAGTTCCTCTTTCACAGAGCATAACATCTTTGTTTCCAGCTGCATTTATTTTTTTTATAACATTTAACATGTCAGTAGGCTGCATAAATTGCCCTTTTTTAACATTTATCGGTTTATTTGTTTTAGCTGCAGCAACTAATAAATCTGTTTGTCTTGCTAAAAAAGCTGGTATCTGGATCACATCACAAACCTCGGCGACGATTTCTGCTTGATAACTTTCATGAATATCAGTTATTAAAGGAAGCCCCGTCTCTTTTTTAACTTTTTCTAAGGCCATTAATCCTTTTGTTATTCCTAATCCTCTAAAAGAATCATTGCTAGTTCTATTTGCCTTATCAAAAGATGATTTAAATACAATGTTAATATCTTTTGATTCGTTTAACTTGGCTAAAACATTAGCAATTTTTAACAAAGTCTCTTCATCTTCAATAACACAAGGGCCAGCAATTATTAAAAGTGGCTTGCCTTTTCCAACTTCAAAATTTGCAATTTTAATTACACTATTTGATTCTAACGCCATTTTTTAAAATCCTTTTCTTAATATTATCATCATTATATTATAAAATTAAAAAAATATACAGATTATTTAAAAAAGGAAAATTGCCGTGTCATTTTGGAAAAAAGAAAATTTAATTAAACCAGACGATGATTTAAATAACAATTTAAATAACAATTTAAATGATAATTTAAATAATGGTAGTCTAGATAATGAAGGTGATGAGAATAATTATCAAGAAAATTTTAAATCATCAAATATTGATAATCAAAATGTAAAAGAATCAAATAATGAGATAGTACGTTCTGCTCTTAGTAAAGGAACCGTTATTCAAGGGAAACTTTCATTTGATACACCAGTAAGTATAGATGGTAAATTAAGTGGTGAATTATTCTCAAGTGAAACTGTAATAATTGGAAAATCGGGGATAGTTGATGCTCAAATTAATGTCCGATCACTTGTTGTATATGGAAAAGTTACAGGGAATATTAAAGCCACTGAAAAAACACTTATCTTAAATGGTGCAGAAATCAATGGTACATTACAAACGGCTTCCTTAAGTGTTGAACAGGGGGCGGTTCTTAACTGTAAATTTAAAATGGAAACTACTAAAAGATAATATATTTAATGTTAAATAGTGAAAAATAAAATAAGGTAGAGTTAAAAAGAAATCATTTCTTCTTAACTCTACCTTATTTTATTAATGCCTATCATAAACATTCTTTTTTCTTATAAATCCTAATTTAGAAGAATGAGAAGGATAGAACCTTAGAAACAATTATTGATTATTGTTACTATTTGATTGTTTCTTTTTAATCTTAGCAGCTTTACCACGAAGATCTCTTAAATAGAAAAGTCTTGATCTTCTTACGTGACCTTGAGATACAACTTCAATCTTATCTACTCTTGGACTATGAACAAAGAATGTTCTCTCAACGCCTATACCACCTGCGCTAATTTTTCTAACTGTGAAAGTTCCACCAGCTTGAACACCGCCATTTCTTTTTATAACAACGCCTTCAAATACTTGGATACGTTCCTTATTACCTTCAACAATTTTTGCATAAACTTTGACTGTATCCCCTGCTTTAAAATCAGGAATATCACTCTTTAAATAATCTAAAGCATTCGCATTCATCTTGATACCCTTTATCAAATCATAAAAAATCTTAATAAAAAAAGCCAAACTACTAATTTTATATAGAATTAACAAATTTTAATATTATCGTAATATAACACAAGTAAAAATATAGTAAATAGGTTTACCAAATGATTTTTTATGATAGTATATATAAAGCATTTTTTGTAAAGATTTGTGTAAGTAATTATTATGGCTGCAAAATTAGAGTTTAATATTTTAAAAAAGAAGAAAAAATCTATAAAACCAAAAGATGACCCTAAAAAAGAGGAAATAATCAAGGGGTTATCAGCTTTCTTTAGTGATAATGGGTTTAGAGTAAGAAGGGAGAGGTTAGGCCAAGGTTTAGGCTGGAAAGCAGTAAGTGGTTTATGTAGAGTAAATGATGAAAATTTGATTTTTTTAGATAGACGTTTAGAACAAGACGACCAAATATTATTCTTAATTACTAAAATTAAAGAAAAAAATTTAAATATTTCAAGTGATTTGTTGTCAAATGTACCTGATAAATTAAAAAAGATAGCAAAATTATAAACCTTAAATATTAACCTTATATATTTGAAGGGGGAACTTGTCTAAAAATTAGTTAACATTAGTTGACTATGCCTTCAAGTTAGCTTTTTTGTTTTTTTAATTAAATTATTAGACGTTAAGCATAATATGGGTGTTATTTCTTTTATCTTGTAAGTTGAAGTTATTTAAAGTAAGATAAATATTGAAAGAAATTTTAAAACTATTTTTGATTTTTAAAAATGAGTACAAATAGAATTATAAAAAAATATTGGATTATGGGTTATCCCTATTTTGAATCTAGGATTTTTTTTATCCCTAATGATATTGGCAAAGACTATGAATCGCTTGTAAAAATGAAACTATACGATCAAGATGGTGCGCTTATAAATGAAATAAAAATGATCGTAAGTTCAAGATCTCCTTTAATTTTGGATTTGGAAAATTTTATGGGAGATTGTAAACCTGAATCGGGAATAAAATATGGTTCGCTACTATGTGAGATGGACGAATTTATAGGAAGTTACTTAAAAAAAAAAAAAAAAAAGGTTGGTGTATATGTAAAGGAGCTAATGGATTTTAATTCTAAAATGCCAGTATTTTTACCTGTTAATTTTTCTCAAACGCAAAGTAACGTTTTAATGCTTTTAAATGAAGGTAATGAGGAGGCTCAAATTGAATATCGGATTATAAAAGGAAATAGAGCTCCTAGTAGAGTTTTGGATTTAGGTCAAATGAATTCAAGAATTATATTTTTGAATGAAGTTTTTAAAGATCTTATAAATGATTTTAATGATAAAAATTTGGATGCTTATTTAAAGTTAACGGTTTTAAAAGGTAACTTAGAGGTCGGAGCTCAAATTATTACTTATAATTCGCAAGCTCAAGAGGGAGACTTTTTTTCTATCTCTTAAATTTAGTTTTTTAAATATGGTATTTTGAAGGTAACTTTAAAAAAGTTGTGTAGGATAATTGAAATATGAAAAGTATTAAATGGGTTTCATTTTGCGCTTCAAATAAAGTATTAAAGACGATGCTTCATTTTTTCCCAAAAGCGTTAAATACTACGACTCCTTATCCTGTAACCTGTAAGCTTGGGTTATTTGGAGAAGGGGAAAATGCAAATAGCGTAATGGTTGAAGGCGTTAGACTTAATCAAGCAAGTGGTATTTTATTAGATGCGGCTTTCCCACAATTAAATGGAGACTATTCTGGTTTTATAGGAATAACTGCAGAAGTTACTTTAAGGCAACAATCAGTAATTCTTGATTATTCAAATTTAATAATTGAGCTAATGTCTTTTTCATCTTCTGTGAAGTTTTCTCCAAATAGATTAAATGAAAATGAAGAAAATCCTTCTTTTTTGAAGTCATTCCCAGTATTAAATGACACCTTAACAGAAACAAGTTTGATAATTGTTAACTCAACATTAGCGGAATCTGAAGTTAATATTTTAAATGTTGCTAATGAGCTTGTGGTTGCAAGTTTACGTTCAGCACCTCTCACAGCCAAAGAATATTCTTTAGAAAAAGTTGAGGATTTAATGAGTAAAGGATGCGTGTGTGTACTTAATTCATGTTGGACAAATGGAAGTTTATCACTTTTAAGATTTGATAGGGAAATCCCTGTTGGAGTATGTGTGTATGTTTTATGTAGAGATAAAACAACAAAAAAAATTACCTCATGCTTTAATTTGTAGTTTTATTATTAGGATAAAAATATGGCAGTTACTTTTTTTTCTCCTTATGGAACATTAACAAAAGAAAGTGGTTTAATGTATATGTTTGCAAGGTATTTAAGTGCATTTTATGATGATGTTTATCAGTTAAAATGCAATGGCTTGTTTACTATTTGTAACAGAGATTGTTTAGATAATGAGAAAAGAAACTTTTTGACATGTGGTAAATGTATGGCGTGTCAAAATGAGCTTGCTTCTTGGGCTTGTATTAAGTCAAAAGAAATTTCAACTTTTTTAAGAGCAGATGTTTTAAGATATATAAAAAAAGAATTTTTGCTTGTTTCTGATAAAGAGTTTCATAGTGTATATTATGAAGATCTTAATATTTATGATTTGTGTAAAGGGTCATTTCAAAATTTTTTAGGTGAGGAAACACCAGAAATTAATAACAAAAAAAATCTTCAATTAGTAAGAAAAATAATGCTTTCATCGATAAAAACAATTGAGGCAATAAAAACTTTTTATTCTAATAATTCAGATAATATGTTTTTATTACCGTCTAGTAAGGATTACTTAACAAATTCAATTTTATCATATTTAAAGCTTACTGGTAAAAATTTTGTGGAAATTGCATGGAGTGATGAAAAGAATGTTTTTAGTATTATAAGCAGTCGTAAGCAAGAACTTAAGCAGTATGAAATTTATATTGATAATATAGTTCATTTTAGAAATGATTTTACTACTTGGCCGGAAGAATTTATTAATATGTTAAATGATGTTGCAGAGTTTGTTGGGGTAGGTGATAAAATTAAACGT
>CAKMMH010000105.1 GCA_927798255.1 uncultured bacterium
ATTTTTGTTACATACTCATTGTTGATAAGTTTGAACTCCAAGTATGTAACCCGAACAGAATCAATAAATTCCTGTTCTCTCACAACGCCTTTGTATTGATACTTCGACAAAGGATCTTGGTTATCGTTGTCGTTAGTAGCCTCATCCCTCGAAAGGACTCGAACCTCAAGTCTATCAGCTCTTGCGCAATGTTTATCTTGAAGTTGAGAGTTGATCTTTTTGTTGTTAGCTGACCGATTCTCTTCAAAAGAATCGTCGGCACTGGCTTGCGTAGCCAAAAACACTGAAGCCAAAAGTACTGAAAGGAGAAGTAAAACGCACGAAAAACACTTTTTCATGATAAATTTCCCTCATTTTGTGACTTTATTGATTGTAAAATGAGCAAAAAACAAAATAAAACCTAAAGGGTTACACTTTCTCTTCTACTCAAAAACATTCGTTAATATTTACAGAATATTAGATTATAGTCAATAGAGTATTGTTATATTGATAACTATTTGATTTTACAGTGACTATATTTTAGAGCATTTGATTATAACACAATGAATAGAATTTAAGTCTATGCAATTTGTTATATAAATGACCAATAAACTATAAATAATCTCTTTGTAAAAGTAGATACTCTTTTTAAAACTTTATTACTTAATATTGGTAATGGAAGATTTAAAATAATGATACATATTTAAAAATGCGCCAATAAAAAAAACTTCAGCAAATGATTTAGCTGTTTCTTCTACAATATCTAATCCTTTTAAAACTTTTGGCAAAGAGTCTGCGTTAAAATGTGTGCTTAAGGGGCCTGTCATGCCACCAGATAAGTCACATATTGTAGAAATTATTGTCATTAAAATTGCAAATCCAAAAAACACATAACTTTTTTTTAATTTAATTGATTCGCTAAAATATTTTATTAATATTGAAAGCATTATTATCCCGTATATAACTATAATGACATCATCAATTTTATCTGCAGGGCCGTGCTTATCGAATCCAAAAATTTTACAAATTGTATGGTCAATTTCTTCATGAAATCTTAATAAATCATCAAATGCAAGATAAATGAAACCTATACCTAAATATTTCCACATTTTAATATTTTTATTTTGATTATCTGAAATTTTTTTAAATTTAAAAATTTCAAGTGAAATAAATCCTACGAGTAATAAAGAGAAAAATGAAAGCCAGGTAACAGGACGCCCTTCTTGGAATCCCCAACCAAGTTGTAAATTTAATGGATAGCTTAACGCCATGCAAAGTAAAATTATACCAATTGAAATCAAAGCGACTTTTAAGAAAGATTTTTTTAATATCGTTTTTGAAATATCTTTATTCCCAAGAAAAATCATAAATAAATATGATTTAAAAACATTTGCAAAGTTTAGAAATTTTTGCATATGCTCTGCTCTCTTTTAAAAAATTTGTTATCTTTATTAAAAATTTAAAAAACTATATTTATTTTACTACATTAATAAAATCAATACGATACACTCTTTTTTAAAATTTTTTTGCGTAAGTTTTAAATTTTTATAGAATAACGAGTAGATTTTTCATAACCTCCTTAAAAAAATTATTTATTTATTTTTACCCCTTTAGTCTGTCATGTTGGCTAAAGGGGTTTTTTTATTTATTATAATGGTGCTAAGTGGTCTCTCTCTCTATCTCTCTAGTTTCAACTAGCGTCGCGTGTGCAAGCACACTTTATTATATTCTTTGCAGGATTTTTGAATTAATCAGCGTTTTCCTAAAATTATTTTGTTGCGAAAAGCTGGGGAAAATAGGCCTCCATAGCTTTTGCTTTGGAGACCTTTTATAATAAAGAAATTCTTTCTACTTCCTTTCGGTGAATTTCTTTATGGTTTGGTTGATTGATCGTTTATCAATTTGACATCTTTGACGTTTGCAGATATCGCCGATGCACTGAAGCTCAAGTTGCTTCATGTCGCAATTTTCAATTTGTGAATGAGAAGTTTGCTTTTGAACACTACCAATAATTTGTTGATAGAAATGCAAGGCTTGTTTTATACCATTGAGGTCTGGGCAAACTTTGTGTTCGAGAATCATGTTCGCAAACAAGCTCACAAATTGATCGCAATTTGCATACTCACCATATTCAGCAAAATCAGATGTCCTGATAAGAGCCTTAATAACGTTTTTGAAGCATTTTTTTTCTTGATTTCTCATTTTCCTGCTTTCTAGGTTACTAGTTTGGGGAAATATGACAAAAAACTCTTAAAAAGTAATAAAACCTTAGAGCTCCTAAACGATTAGCGAATTTTAACTTAGTAAATTTACCAAGTCAATGTAATAAACTGTAAAAAAGGGTATTTTATAGTAATCATTATTAACTAACTATTGTTATTAAAAAATTATTTTTATAAGTTTAACTTTATATTTTTTACTGGCTCAAGTATTATACTTTTGATTCCGAAATATAAGTTAGTGGGTTATCTATCATTTAAAAAGAAATTACTATGGCTGGGTTTACGAGACAAATAAGAGGTTTTGGACAAAGTACATCAAATACTACTAATAGCACAAATACATCATCTGACAATTACTCGTATTATATACGAAATGAAGATCAAGAGTCCTACCAACATAAAAATGCTTCATGGGATCCAGGTCGTTCTTTTTCAAATCAGTATAATGATACTATGAAAAAAAGCACTATAAATGATAATAATCCTTTCTCAAAAAATGCAGACGCTATGGATGCCCCTGGAGTTGGTATGTATAAAGATGGCGGCTTTAATATGCAAGCTGGGAATGCAGAGAATATGCATACTAATAGACATAACTCATATAATGGAAGTGTGGAGGATTTTTTAGTTAAGAGGGAAGCCTCAAATTATGCTTTGTCTGATTCTTTTGTAAACAAGTATTCTTTTGGTTTAATAAAAATAATTTTAATTGTTGTAGCTATAATGGCATCAGTAATATTGGCAGTTTCTAGTGAAGGTGGTAGCAAAACAAATCATAAAAATAAATTTTATTATAACGAAAGTGACTTCTAATTTCAGGTTTCTGGTAGCTGGTAGCAGATTTGCTGATTGCTGTTTTGCTGAATGCTCAAACGCCGATTTGTAGATTGCTGATATTCAATATTAGATTTTTAAAAAGTATCTAGTTATTAGAACATAAAAAATGGGTTTGAGTTTTTAATAAAACTCGATTATCATCTTCATAAGTACATTTTTATTTTTAAGGTTTGAAAATTTCCATGATAGTAATGAAATTTGGTGGATCATCTATTGCTGATGCTGACAGAATTTTTGAAGTCAAAAAAATTGTAGAAAAGTTTTTAGATAAGAAACCAGTCATTGTTTTTTCTGCTTGTTTCCAGATTACAAATTGGCTTATTGAAGCTGGCGAGAATGCGCTTAATGGCAAAGTAAACGCAAATAAAATAATCGATTTCCATTACAAATTAGCAAAAAGTTTAGGATTAGATGATTATAAAATAGAACCTCTTTTAGATGAGCTTGAAGATTTATTAAGGGGAATTTTTCTTTTTAAAGAATTTTCAAACAGAATTAAAGACAAACTTATGTCTTATGGTGAAAGATTATCTGTTAGAATAATTTCAGATTTTTTTAATTTACAAGGTATCAAATCGAGGGAATTTGATGCATGGGATGTAGGATTTGTGACAGACTCTACATTTGGAAATGCTTTGATTGAAAGTCAAACATACGCAAATATCAATGACATTTTAGGTGGATTAAGAGAAGATTATGAGTACACACCAATTGTTACAGGTTTTATTGCAAAAGATAAAAATGGCATAATTACGACACTTGGAAGAAGTGGAAGTGATTTAACGGCTTCTGTCCTTGGCGCAGGACTTTTAGCTGATGAGGTTCAAGTTTGGAAAGATGTAGATGGAGTGTTGACTGCAGATCCAAGGATTGTTGAAAATCCAAAAGTTATAGAAACACTTTCTTTTAATGAAGCATCAGAAATGGCGTATTTTGGTGCAAAAGTTTTACATCCCGCATCAATTGTTCCTGCAATGCAAAGAAATATTCCAGTAAGAGTAAAAAATTCTTATGATATAAACGCAAAAGGAAGTATGATACTAAGTGATGATTATATAAGTGAAAATAATTTAAGTAAAAATGGTTTAAAAGCAATAACATCAAAAAGAAAAATAATTTTAATTGATATAGAATCTACTAGAATGCTAGGTCAAGCAGGATTTTTATCAAAAGTTTTTAATGTATTTGAAGAAGAAAAAATTTCTGTTGATATGATAGCAAGTAGTGAAATCTCAATTTCTTTAACTATTGATAATAGATATAATGTGCAAGGAATTATTGATAAGCTTTCAAAAATTGCAAAAGTTCATATAAGTTACAATAAATCAATAGTTAGTTTGATTTCAGATGTTAAAAAATCAACTTCAATTTTTAGTAAAGTTTTTGCCATTTTAAATAATGAATCATATAATGTTCAAATGATATCTCATGGTGCTTCAAAGGTTAATATTAGTTTTATATTAGAAGACAGTGAAGTTGAAGATTGTATAAGATTGCTTCATAAAGAATTTTTTGATTAGTAAAAGGAAGTTAAATATGAATACATCAAAAGTTTGGAAAATTAATTTATCAAAAAATGCTGATATTAACGAATTAAAAGAAAAGACAACAAAAATTTTAGAAGCTTCAAATTTATTAAAAATTATTTCAAAAAATAAATTAGTAGGTGTTAAACAACACTTCGGTGAAAAAGGAAATGAGGGGTATATAAAGCCAGAGGTTACAAAAGTTGTATTAAATAAGATAAAAGAAAGACTTGGAAAGCCACTCTTAATTGAAACTAATACTTTATATCACGGGGAAAGGTCTAATACATATAATCATTTAAAAATAGCTTACGAGCATGGGTTTAATTATGAAAATGTCGGAGCTCCTATCGTTATAATGGATGGATTAAATGGACAGATACAAAGAGGTGTAGAAATTAATGGAAAACATTTTAAAGAAGTTTATGTAGCATCTGATATTCCTTTTTTTGATTCGATGGTTGTTCTTTCTCATGTAAAAGGACATATTATGGCAGGAATCGGAGGAGCTATAAAAAATATGGCAATGGGACTTGCAAGCCGCGCTGGAAAACTTGCGCAGCATGCGGATTTTAAACCTAGTTTAAATAAGAAAAAATGTGTAGGATGCGGGATGTGTTCACGATTTTGCGAGCATCATGCAATAGAAGTTAAAGATAAAGAGTGGCATTTTGATGCTAAAAAGTGTGCAGGATGTGGGGAATGTTACACGGCGTGCCCAAAAGAAGCAATTTCATTTAACTGGGCGGGGTCTGATGATGTGTTTCAAGAAAAACTTGCAGAGTATGCTTTTGGTGCGATAAAAGAGCATAGAGAAAATAAAAAAACAGCTTTTATAAATTATATATATCATATAACTGCAAAGTGTGATTGTGACGGAAGTGATAACCCTGTGCTTTTTCCTGATGTTGCAATCCTTGCAAGCGATGATCCAGTGGCTATTGATAAAGCAAGTTATGATTTAACAAAAGAAATATTTAATAAAGATATATTTAAAGAATTTTGGCCATATACGAATCATTTAAGGCAGCTTGAGCATGCATGTGAACTTGGTTTAGGAAACTTAGAGTATAAGATAGAAGAAATTTAATTTTAAAATTTAAGAAGATGTCCTTTTATTTTAGTTTAAGAAATATTAATCGTTTTTTTAAACTTATTAAGATTTTCTTATTTAAAAATTTTAGTAAAAAAGTTTTTTTAAAAATTTTTATTTTTACATTATTATTATTTATTTTTTTATTTATCTACTTTTCATCTTTATGGACACAAGAAACATTTAGAAAATTAAATATTGAAGAGGTTTTATTTAGTTTATATTTACCATTAGAAAATGTTGAACAAAAATTAGTAGACTCATTTAAAGAGAAAAGTCTTTTTTTAAATATAAAAATCACACTTATTTGTTTTTTGATGATATTTATATCATTTAAAAATTATCATAGAAAATTTTTTAAATACCTAAATAGATTTTTAGTGTTTTTATTACTCGTATTAGGAATCTTTTCATTTTATAAATTCTACAATGTATTTAGAGTTGGTGATATAGTTAAGCTTTATTTTTCAGATTCAAAATATATAGAAGAAAATTATGTTGACCCAAGAGATGTGAAGATAGTGTTTCCGAAAAAAAAGAAAAATTTAATTCATATTTATTTAGAATCAATTGAGAATAGTTATTTTTCAAAAGAGCTAGGCGGGGCTTATGATGATAATTTAATTCCAGAGTTAGGAGATTTACTAAAAGAAGGGGGTTCTTTTTCAAATACTACACTAAATGGTGGTCCTATACAGATGGAAGGTACGGGATGTTCTGTCGCTGCGTTTGTTGCAATGCAAGCAGGTATTCCTTTAAAAGCACCTCTTAGAAATTATGGCGAACAAGAAACATTCTTACCTGGAGTAATAACATTAAATGATATTTTAAAAACTAAAGGGATACAACACAACTTTCATTTGTGGTTCTAATGGAAACTTTATGGGAAAAG
>CAKMMH010000106.1 GCA_927798255.1 uncultured bacterium
GAAGTCCACAAGTTATTCTTTGAAAGATGTAACGAGTATGTAAAAACCAAGTAAGTCCTAAAAAGGCAGGAGCTGAGCCAGCGAAATGTTTAATTGCTAAAAATAAGAAAATGCAAGATAAGATAATTTGAATAAACATCACATAGTGACTAGCAAGAATTGGGTCACCAACAAGCCAAGTTATCGCATAAGTTACCCACCAATGAATAGGCGCAAGGTAGCCTTTCATAATGTCAGTAAGCATATCGCCTTTAAAAATTTCTGGGTAAAATATCTCGTAAAATGGGTAAGTTTGCTGGAAAGCGTCGTCTGTTGTATATTCTCTGTTAAACAAAAATTCTGATAGGTCAATATAAAGAATTACTGCATAAAAAACAAAAATCAAAAAACAAATAACAGTAATTATAGGAAAATTAGATTTTAAAATCTTATTTATACTTTCAAATAAATTTATTCTTCTTTTTTTCATAAGCTATAAAACATTAAAATAGGAAATCATCCGTAAAAAACTCCTTTTATTTTAGCCAACTATTTGATAAAATAAAAGAAATTTAGAGTTTTTTTTATTTTAACTTAAATTTAATGTAGCATAAAAGGTAAAATAATTTATGTTTATTAATAATCCCTTTAAAAGCAACAATTGCTTATTATTATTAACAATTTTAGCATCATCCTTTTTATTTTCCGCATGTGGTGAACATGATGATGATGACGATGATTTCGTAGCTTCTGCAATTGTGACAGCAAAATCAAAACCAAGTATTATTGATACTGGAGATAGGACACAAGTCAACATTTACACATCACAAGTTCATAATAATGGTATTCTATTAAAAGTTAGATTTGAAAAAGCTCTTCAATTTGTACCAAACACTTCATATATAGTCGTTAAAGATCAAAACATGAAAGAAAAGATAACTCCACTTTTTAATGATGAGGATAAAAAATATACATATTTAGTATTTTTTCTTTCACCTTCTCAATTTGGGCAAGATAATGATGGAAAAGTTGTTTTTGAGTTAAAGGGTATTAAATCTCAGAAAAACAACACAGTAGAGGTTGACCCAGATGTTGATGACCCATCAATACCAAACGACCAAGAATTTGATGTTAAAAAGCCTGAATTTTCACCAGATTCTGTAAGTTATGTGACAATAAGATAATAAATTTTTATTCGTATCTTAACGCAACAATTGGTTTTAGTTTTGCAGCCTTAAGTGCAGGATATACTCCAAAGAACAGACCAATTCCAAGCGAGAAACCAAGTGCAAGAACTATCGACATTACGGAAACTACTGTTGTCCACCCTGCAAACTTTGAAAGTATAACGCTAGCTGACCAACCTAAAAACACGCCAAACACTCCGCCTACGAAACTAATAACAAAAGACTCTGTTAAAAACTGCATAAGGATATCGCGTTTTTTTGCCCCTATTGCTTTTCTAATTCCTATTTCTCTTGTACGCTCAGTAACAGAAACAAGCATTATATTCATTATTCCTATTCCACCTACAAGAAGTGAAATTCCGGCAATAGAAGCAAGAAGCATAGACATTACGTTACTCATTTGCGACATCATTTTTTGCATCTCTGCCATATTCATCACTCTAAACGCATCTTCTCTTTGAGAAAGTGCTACGTTATGCCTTGAAAATAAAAATTCTTTAATGCTTTCCTCTGCGGCTTTTGTATCTGCATTTTTTGATAATTCAACATCTATTGCGTCAATATAAGTTTTTCCATACATTTTTTTCATAGCTGTTGTATATGGGATTATAACTATATCATCTTGATCTCGAGGCCCGGCGACTCCCTTTCGAGGAAGCACCCCTATTACTTTAAAATTAATTTTATCTATTTTGATACTTTTTCCTATTGGATTTTTAGTTCCAAAAAGCTCCCTGATTACTGTCGTTCCTAAAAGCGCGACGCTTGCTCTTCTATCTTGTTCTTCAAGAGTAAAGAATCTTCCCATTGTAGGGCTTGATGCTCTTATCTGTTCATAATCTATTGAGGTTCCTGTAATATTTGTTCTTTTATTTTTATTTAAATATACAACCTGACTACTTCCTCTTATTGTAGGAGAAGCGTTATTAACCTCTGTAATACTTTTTTTAAGAGCTTCAACATCTGAAACATTTAGCCTTGTAACAGAGCCTTCTTCCATCGTAACACCTCCCATTCGAAAAGCTCCTGGCATTACCATTAAAAGATTTGCTCCCATTGATTCTATTTGTTCTTTTAAAGCTATCTTTGCACCATTTCCAAGAGCTAGCATTGCAACGACCGCCCCTACACCAATTAATATTCCAAGCATTGATAAAAAGGCTCTAATTTTATTTGAAAGAATAGATTGCATCCCTTGTTTTAAGTGTTCTTTTAACTCAAAGATAAATGCGCTTTTTCCCTTTTGGTTATTATTATCTTGAAAATTATTTTCTCTTACATCTGATGGAATATTTACAGTATCTGAAACTACTTTTCCATCTCTCATTCTTACAACTCGTTTTGCTTGTTCTCCAATTTCGTCATTGTGAGTTACAATAACAACTGTCATTCCAGCATCATTTAGCTCTCTTAAAAGCGTCATTATTTCCTTCTCGCTTGCAGAATCAAGATTTCCTGTAGGTTCATCTGCTAAAATTAAGCTAGGGTTATTAATAAGAGCCCTTGCTATTGCAACACGTTGTTGTTGCCCGCCTGAAAGTTCTGATGGCTTATGCCATTTTCTTTTTCCTATACCTACTCTATCTAAAAGAAGATCGGCGTTATCTTTATTTTCAAGATGCCCAGAGTAAACAAGAGGAAGCTGAACATTTGAGCGAGCATCAAGACGAGAAAGTAAATTAAATTGCTGGAAGATAAAACCTATCGTGTTTCTTCTAAGTTCTGCAAGGTCATCTTCTTTTGTTTCGCTAATTTCTTTTCCATTTAAAACATATTTTCCACTCTCTGGCGTATCTAGTAGCCCTATCATATTCATAAGAGTAGACTTACCACTTCCTGACGGGCCCATAATAGCCACGAATTCACCATCATTAATCGTTAGCGAAACATCATCTAATGCATTTACTACATTTGTTCCAAGAGTATATGTTTTTCGTAAGTTTTTTAGTTCAATCATCTATTAAAATTACCTTTTTCTTCCTCTACAATATACCCCAAAGGGGCATACTTAAGCGAGCTTGCAAGCGACATAGGGCGTTACGTAGACGCACGTACGTGCGGCTTGCCAGGTAGCTAAACAATATTGCGATAGCAATATTGTTCAGGATACCCGGTTGTATCATATCGTCCACCCCCACGACCGAACCCTGTTAGGGGTTCACTAAAAAATACCTATTATCTTTTCATTCCTCTACCAAAAGGCATAAATGGGCTACCAGTTTTATTATCATCATTAGATACAATATTTTTTTCTATTAATATTATATCGCCTTCATTAAGCCCAGATTTTACTTCTACATTCTCATCATCAGATGCACCAATTTTTATTTTCTTTTGTACTATTTCATTTTTATCATTTTTAATTTCAACATATGATGCACCATCTTTATATTTTATTGCAGACTCCGGAACAACTATTAAACCTGTCTTTTCTTCTATGTAAAATGTAACATTTGCAGTCATTCCGCTACGCATAATTTCAAAATTATTAATAGGGTTCACATCAACTAAATAAGTTGTAACATTATTTACAGTTGTAGAGTCAAATGCTATATGATCAACTTTTCCATTAATTTTGGTATTTGGAAATGAGTCAAGTAAAATATCCGTGTCTTGTTTTAACTTTATGTTTCCTAAATCTGTTTCATCAACCTGTGCTTTTACTACAAGTCTATCTGATAAGATAAACACAGCATCTTGCGCCGTGAAAGTTTGGCCAGGCTCTACATTTCGTAAAATCACCGTGCCATCAATTGGTGCGTAAATTGGAGTAGGCTTGTAGTATTCTTTCCATTTACTAAGTTCTTTTTCACCTTTTGCCCTTGCTGCATCTAAAAGAGCTGCACGTTCAGATGAGCTCATCCAAGCAAGCAAATCTCCCTGTTTTACATTGTCTCCTTCTTTTACTAAAATTTCTTCCACACGTCCTGCAATCGGAGGTTTAATTTCAAGACGGTTTTGAGGTTGTACAGTACCTGTTGTTAGCACAGTAATTTTAATTTTACCTTTTTGTACTTCATACGATTTATAATTTCCCAAATCTTGTTTTTGTGAATATGCGATATTTGGAGTGCTAAAAGTAAAAACACCAAATGCGCCAACAAATATTATTAATAGAAAAAATTTTAAATATTTACTTTTAATCATTTAACACTCCTATACCTATTGCATTTTCAAAATTAGCTTCTGCGACTATTAATTCATATTCACTTCTTAAGCTTGATTTTTGATAAGAAATTAAATCATTTTCTATAATATCCCAGTTTTCAAAAGTAAGCATACCAATATTGTACTTATTTCTTCCTATTTCAGCCCTAACCTCTGATGCTTCTTCTAAATCCTTATTAACTTCAACTTTTTCTTTTGAAGATAAAAAATTTGCTTTTGCATTTTTGATATCACTTTTTATTTCTTGTTTAGAAAGAGTTTCTCTTTCTAACATTGAAGATAAATTTGATTTTGCTTCATTTAAAGAATTTGTATCACGTCCAAAATTTAAAATAGGGACATTTGCATTTACTCCAATTGAATGGTCAATATTTTTACTTACACTTCCACCACTTCCTCCAGTTTTTAGCGTTAAGTCAATTGATGGATAAAAATCACCCTCTTCAATTTTTACTTGAGCTTTAGACAAAGCAACATTTGCTTTTGAAAGAAGAAGTTTTGGGTGATTATTTAAGTAAAGAGTTTCGCTATCAACATTATATTTTGTATGAGGCACTTCACCTTTTATATCTAAATTTTCTATTGAATCTCTTCCTAAAATTTTTGCAAGAGTAAACAATGAGGCATCTAGCTCTCTTTTTGCTTCCTTTTCTTCAAACCTTGCTTCTTTAAGCTGTGCTTTTGCTTTTAAGAAAGAACCTTTATTTTCATTCCCTGCTTCATATCTAAAATTTACGACATCAAAGTTTTCGTTTCTTCTATTTGTAATTTTTTTTGAAAGTTCTAAGTATTTTTTTAAGTAAACGATTTTTGAGAAAACTTCTTTAAGCTCTTTACTTATTCTTGCTTCAGCTATTGCGATATTTGCTAAGTTTTGAGCTTCATTTGCGTAAGCTAAGTCAACATTTGCGCTATCTTTAAATCCATTAAAAAGATTTTGCGAAAGAGTAAGACCCCAATTATACATATCTGAGCCTTTACCAAGCCCAGTATCTATTTTATTTGAGCTAGCTCCAGCATTTGCATCAAGGCTTGGAAAATAATTAGCTTTAGAAGATTTTAATTTATAAATTGCGGCTTCTTTTTCATATTTTAAGGCTACAAGTTCTTTATTATTTTCTTTTAGTTCTTTAATGCAATCTTTAAAAGAAAGTGCTTTTTCTTGTGCGTTAGCAACGCTAGAATTTATTGCAAAAATCAAATGAAAAAGTAAGAGGCAAAATATAGAGCCTTTAATCTTCTTATTATGAATATATTTATATTTACTATTTATCATATTAGCTTATAAAAAAATTATCACACAAATAATTCAATCAGTTGATTGAATTTTATAAGAATATTAGCATTAAATATTTAAGATTTCAAGGAAAAATGATCAACAAATATAACACAGGTTGATTATTTTTTGATATATTCTAATTACAAAATTATGAATAAATGAACTTAATATCATATTTCGTTTGATTAAATATTTTTAAAAATTAAGAAATTTAATAGTTATCTTAAATTATTAAATAAAAAATTATTATATTTAATTTTTCTGATTTTTATATACAATAATATAAAAGGATTTTTATGATATTTTTCAATTACAAATCAGATATAAATAAGAAATATTTTTAAGAGTAAACTTATGAAAGTAATACCTTTAAAATTTTATGACGGCGGTTTTATGACTCAAGCATTTGCCATGGGGGGAACAAGAGAAGAAAGATGAAGCTATAAAAACTTTAAATAGAGTAAGAGAATTTATAAAAGAAAATAAAGTTATATATTGTTCTACACATTGCCAAGAGGGATATCTAAATGTAGAAAATAAGAATATATATAAGATAAAGTAATTTTATAATTTATATCATAAGAAACTATTTTGGTGATAAGTAATTTATGTAATATGGTTTATCTGAGAAACACATATCTATGATTAAAAGATATTTTGAGTTAGATCAAAATGTAAAAGAAGTAATTCTTTTTGGCTCAAGGGCAACTAACTCATATCGAAATGGTTCTGATATAGACTTTGCAGTAAAAATTGAAGATCACTCGAAAATATTAAATATCAAAATGGGATTAAACGAACTTCCGACATTATATAGTTTTGATGTCGTAGATTATGAGCGTATAACATCTAAGAATTTTAAAGATGAAATTGATAATACTGGTATTATTTTTTATAAAAG
>CAKMMH010000107.1 GCA_927798255.1 uncultured bacterium
GAAAGAATGAAACAAGGGGAAATGCCGCAGCTCATCAAAAACGATGAACGCATGTTGTAAAAATGGGAAGATGCATCGGAAAATACCGCGTTATTTGAACGCGGGCAATCCTCGCTGTAGAAGGACTACACCTTGCGGTTGCCCGCGTTCAAATGCCTTGTCTTTTCCGCGCCTCTTCCCATTTTTAGTCCAGACCTACTTTCGTATCATAACAATTTTTTTTATTAATCATAGAAAATGAAGATAGAAATATAAACATCATTAAGGATTATGTCGTATTGAAAAAACTTAATAAAAAAGGCGAGGCGCAAAAAAGGCAAGGCATTCGATAGGACTTCACCGCAAGGCGTACTCTAGTACGGCGAGGATGAAGTCACTATCGAATAACGCAGCATTTTTTTATGCATCGCCTTTTTTATTTAGAGTGAAGTGGGTTACGAGCTCTATAAAAGTCTGTTAACTTTTGCGTAACACTACAACACGCACTTACAATCGTCCCCCAACCAGGAATAAACTTAAATATGTTTTTAGCAATACCTAAGCCCTGCGATATTTTTTTAGCGCATTTATCAAACCAACCTTTAATGCCTGAACGAAGTTTGTATGCTCTACTTGAAAACATTCCTGTTTGTTGATCATAAGAAACAGTGTATCTATGTTTACCATATTTTAAAGTAAAATCTTGATTTGGATCTTGCCTAAAAGCTTCTATTCTTTCCTCATAGTGTGCAATTCTAGCATCAAGTTCTTGAATTTTACTTTCATCACCAAGAATATTTTCACTCTTGCTGCTTGGTAAATCTTCAACTGCCCAACCAAACTCTAAACTCATACTTGCAAGCTTTTGGTTTTGCTCAGGTGTTAAATTTGTATTTCTTAATCTTACAAAATGTCCATCTTTACTCCAAGCAAGGAACCCATCTTCATTGTTTCCAAGTCCTCCGTTTGCTAAAATTGCTTGTTCAACAACTGCGCGCCATTCATTTACTGAGAAATTTGCAACATGTGATTTAAAAAGCTCTCCAGCAAGAGCATTTACTTGAGGATCTATCACAATTGCACTAGTTACATATGACTTAGGATTTATTAAACTATCCCCACTAATTAAAGCAGCATCTTGAGAAGATGTGTATGTATAACCAGAAAATGATGGTATCACTTTGTTTAAATCTGCAGGTTTTGATGTTAAATAAGCTAATAATGCATTTTGCGTATCAGTAATTCCCTGATTAGCATCAATATTCATAACTTGCTCAGATGTTATATTGTTAACAGTATTTTGAGTAGCAACATTTTGATTATTTGCTACATATTGTGTGTTTGCAACATTCTGAGAAGCCATTTGAGTCATTAAGAAATTGTAATACTGAGCAAGCTCATTATTTGATATATTAATTCCCATATTGTCTCCTTTTCTTAGTTTAAACTAAAATTTTACTCCCTATTTAAAAAAGTGCTTTTATGAAAACGAAACTAAAAACTAATGATAAGAAGAGAGCTTACAAACAAACGCAAGGTAATATAAAATTATAAGAAATAAAAATCTTATACTCTTTCTACTTTCCCTACATTTCTTTAGTATGTTAAGCATGAACTTTTGATAAGGAGGATTTCTTATCAAAAAGTTTTTGCATAATTTCATAAAAGCAACTTCTAGCACAAAAAAATAATATTTCATGCTAAAAAGAAAATCGAAAATTTAAGGAAAAAAGTTTCTTATATTGATTTTTTATCAGATATATCCACGTGGTAGGTTTCTGATGTAGGAGCAGTTTGCAGATGCCAAGCAACAGAAGTCAGGCTTTAGGTAACCCGCACGGTTTTAGGGAACAGAGATCAAATTGCAAGTTGCAGAATTCGAGATTCGGGAAGCAGAAAACAAATAGCAGAAAACAAATAGCAAAGACAACTCTTATTTATTACTTTTTAGCTTCATTTTGTTTCTTTGCATTTCCATTTGCGCTATTTATAACACTTTGTCTTCCAAAAAGATTAAATGTTTTTAAAAGCTCATAAGCTTTCTTTAACTGGCCATCACGCTTAAAGATTTCTTCCATTGTGGCATGTTCTATATCAAAATCATCTACTACTTCTTCAAGCTTTGGAGTGTTATTTAATTTTCTCATCGTATCAGCGCCATCATCATCATTTCCAGAAGGATTTTTAATTGCTCCAGGTAAATCTTTTTCTTTTATATCAATTACCTCTGTTTCTTTAGAATCATCAATATTATTATTTACATACTTATTATCTTCAATAACAATATCTGGCTCAACACCTTTTGCTTGAATAGAATTTCCACTCTTTGTGTAATAAAGCGCAGTCGTTAAAGTCACTGCTCCACCATTTGAAAGCGGAGTTATTGTCTGCACTGACCCTTTACCAAAAGATTTTGTTCCTAAAATTAACGCCCTTCCATGGTCTTTTAAAGCAGCAGCAACAATTTCAGAAGCTGATGCAGAACCACCATTTATAAGAACAACTATCGGATACTCTGGTTCTGTGTCTTTTTTAGTCGCATAAAATTTTTGTTTTTGATTTTCCATTCGACCGTCAGTGTAAACAATCACTCCTTCATCTAAAAATAAATCTGCAACACTAACAGCTTGTTCTAAAAGCCCCCCAGGATTATTTCTTAAGTCTAAAATAAGCCCTTTTAATTTTTTGTGATTATATTTTTTATGAAAATCTTCTAACGCTTTCTTTAAATCTTCTGTCGTTTTTTCCATAAATTGAGTTAAACGAACATAGCCGAACCCTTCGTCAAGATATATCGACTTTACACTATCAACAGTAATAATTTCCCTTCTAACTTTTAAATCAATCAAACGCTTTACGCCTTCTCTACTTATTGTAATTACTACATACGAACCTTTTGGTCCCCTCAATTTCTTAACAGCATCAACTAAACTTAAATTCTTTGCAAACTCACCATCAATTTTAACTATAACATCTCCTGCTCTTACTCCAGCTTTTTTAGCTGGTGAATCGTCCATAGGTGAAACAACATACAAAAGCCCATCTCTTACAGTAATCTCAATTCCAAGTCCCCCAAATTCCCCTTTTGTCTTTATCTGTAAATCTTTATAGAAATCTGGATCTAAATAACCACTATGAGGGTCTAGCGTGGAAAGCATTCCCTTAATTGCCCCCTCAACAATGCTTTTTGCATTAACTTTTTGAACATAGTCTTTTTTTACAATCGATAGAACATCTGTAAAAACTTTAAGCTCTTCGTATATCTGATTCATCATCTTGATCTTTAGAAGCATACGCATTTGATGGGCTCAAAAATGCAAAGCTAACAATATAACCACCTAATAATAAAGAAAAAAATAACTTTTTTAATAAAAATTTTCTTAACATATTAAAGACCTTCGGGGAAAAATCAAAAACTAACTTAAAGATTACAAAAATAGTTTAAATTGCACAAGGTAAATTGTTTAAAATTAAGAAAAATTTTACTAAAAATAATATATTAATAACCTCATAACTTATATTAATTCTTTCTTATTTAAATATAATTTTGGATCTATAGGCTTTCCATCTTTTCTTATTTCAAAATAAAAATTTGTACCGTTTACACCAGGTTCACATTCTCCAACCAAATCTCCTGTTTCTAACACATCTCCAACTCCAGCATCAATATTTGTAAGATGAGAATAAAGTGTATAATATCTCTGCCCATGATCTAAAATTATCATATTGCCATATCCTGGCATTTTCCCATCATAAATAACTTTTCCTTTAGCAACAGCATATGCTAAAGTTCCATTAGAAACTGAAAATTCTACACCTTTTGAAATCACAAAATCTTTAAACTTTTTAACCTGATGCCTACCAAATGTTTTAACTATTTTACCCTTTACAGGAGCTGGAAGTTTACCTCTTAAAGCCAACAATCCCTTTCCATCAAAAGGTTTAGTTTCTCTTGCTTTTTTAGTTTTCTTAATTTTCTTATCTTCCTTTTGATCTTTTAAGAAAAGTTCTTCTCCATTTGTCACAGATGCAAGTACTATTTCTATTCTTAAAGCTTGCGCTCTTAGTTTATCTAATTCTTTTTCAACTTGAGATTCTTTTTTTGTTAAGCTTGCTAACATCTTTTTCTTGTTAGCATTTTGCAATGCTTCTTTTTTGTGCTCATAAATAAGTTGATCTTCTAATTTAATATTATCAGCAAGAATTCTTTTTTGTCTTCCTGCTTTCTTAGCATAATCTCTTCTTATTGTTATAAGTTCTACCATTAACTTTTTGTCATAATTTCTAATCTTAGTAACATAAAAAGCAATTCTGCTTCCATTATTATTATTATCAGAAAAAAGAAAAGAAAGTAAATCTTGCACAGGTCTTTCCCTATAAAGAGCTCTTAGTCTTCCTTTTGAACGCTGTATAAGTAAAAGCGCGTCTTTTCTTAGATTCTGAATACTTACCTCTAGTGATTTTAATTCAAGTTCATTTTGCTCTCTTAGCTTCGTTATTTTTTCTTTTTCAGATTTAATTTTCGATAATTCATTATCAGAAGCAAAAACTTCATTATTTAATTTTTCGATTTCGATATCTAATTTTTTTAAATTTTCTTCTGTTTCTTGAACCTTAACACGTATTGTATCTAAACTATTTGCATTTAATTTTTCATCACTTTTTGCATAAGAAACATTCATCACAAAAGCAAATAGGAATAATAAAAGTAAAAATTTTTCTTTAATTAAGTTTTTAAACATCGATAATCTTTTAAATCTCATCAAAATTTTTAACAGTAATAAAACTTGCAAGAGTCCCTATTACAAATCCTAAAAATAAAATTAGCACACAATCACCAAAAGTAATAAACGAAATACTTTTTTCAACCCAAACTAAAAAATCTGATTTTAAAAACACATTTTTAATTATAGAAGAAACTATACTTAATATAATGATTGCTAAAAAACCACCAAGAAATCCTTGCACAGCACCATTTATTACATAAGGCATTCTTAATTGATTAAAATCTGCTCCAACAAGTTTCATAACTTCAATTTCTCTTTGTTGAGACCAAAGACTTAAACGAATTGTGTTTGAAATAATAAACCCTGAAACTATTAAAATTAATATAAAACCAAAAATCGATAACATTCTAAACTCTTTTAGCATTTCAAGTATTTTAGACGCATAACCTAGATCGTATTGTATTTGATCAACATTCTCATCGCCTTTTAACATTTTCTTTAATTTTAAAAGAAAATTTTTAGTATCACTTTCTGATTTTAAATACACTTCAAGAGAAGCAGGAAGAGGATTCGCCTCCCCTAATCCATCTAAAATCGCTGAATTTTCAGGCATAATTTCTTTAAAATACTTCATTGCAGCTTTTTTAGAAAGATAATCCACCCTATCTACATTTTCTATATTTCTAATATTCTCGCTTAGTACCTTTAAATCAGATTTTTTTATACTATCTTTTAAATATATACTTACTTGTAAATTAGAATGAGAACTAGATAAAAAATTATCTAAATTATTAACAAACATTAAATATGATGAAAAAATAAACAATGAAACTGAAATAGTTAAAATCGTCATCAAAAAAATTATAGGGGTCTTTTTAATAATTTCTAAAGATTGAAAAAACCAATATAAAAATTTTTCTTTTTTAGATACTATAGGTTTTTTTTCTAAATCTTCCCAAATCTCTTTTAAACCAATAGTAAATTTTTCATTTGTGGTTTGGAAGTTTTTTTCTATCATTCATTCCCCCTAGGGTTATCATAATCTCCAATAATTTTTCCATGATCTAATACTATTGTTCTTAAATTCAACTCTTCAATTATTGATAAATTATGGGTCGCAACGACTACTGTTACCCCAGCTGCGTTTGCTTCTAAAAGCAAATCAAACACGACACTTGTCATTTGCGCATCAAGGTTTCCTGTAGGCTCATCTGCCAAAATTAAAGATGGCTTATGAATAAGAGCACGAGCAACAGCTATTCTTTGTTGCTCACCTCCAGAAAGAGTCATGGGCATATCATAAGCTCTATCTTCTAATTTTAATGACTTTAAAATTTTTAATGCCATTTCATACCTTTCTTTTTTAGGATATCCCTTTATTTCAAGGCCATAACTAACATTATCTATAATATTCTTGTTTAATAATAATTTATAATCCTGGAAAACTATTCCAATATCGCGCCTTAAACTAATTAAATCTTTTGGTGTAAAATTCTTCATATCGACATTATTTATTACCATCTCGCCTTGTGTTAAACGCTCTTGCCCAAGCATAAGTTTCAAAAGTGTACTTTTTCCAGCTCCTGAAGCACCGGCTATAAAAAGAAAATCCCCCTTTAGGACTCTTAAGCTTAATCCTCTAATGGCCTCTTGATGTGGAGGATATGTTTTAAATAAATTTTTAATTTTGATCATATAAATACAAAAATATTA
>CAKMMH010000108.1 GCA_927798255.1 uncultured bacterium
ATACATTGTTTGGTATTTCTTCTATAATGCTACTATATTCTACATATAAAGATAAAAAAGCAAATAATATTATTCCTTTTATATTATTAGGCATTGTATCAGCAGATTCAATTTATAATTTTTTTGCTTTAAAAAATCTTTTAAAATATCTAAATTAAAACTTAAAGCTTTTTGATTACAATCTTTGCAATATGGCGCAGAGTACATTTTATAAAGATAATTTATAGTTTCTTTTATATTTAAAAATGAAGAAATATCTTTTACTTTGTTATCTTCTTTTATACTTTGTAAAAATAGTGTATTTAAATCTATTAAAAAGAAATTATTATTAGAAAACTTATCATAAAGATCTTTTACTGGAATAAAACCATTAATACTATTCTTAATCTTGTTAATATCACTTAAAAATGGATAAAAATCCCCTTTTAACCCGCGATCTTCAAATTTAGCTAAGAAAGCTTGTGTATTT
Organism: uncultured bacterium; assembly: GCA_927798255.1. Classification (GTDB taxonomy): domain Bacteria; phylum Bdellovibrionota_C; class UBA2361; order UBA2361; family CAKMMH01; genus CAKMMH01. The sequence goes on from CAKMMH010000108.1 coordinate 470, forward strand.
TCTATGTAAAAAATATTATAATTTTCAAGCATATATAATATAATAAGATAAATTGTAAAAAGGCTCTATACTAATTAATGCAAAATTTTGATTAGTCGACCCCTACGGGGTCTTGCTATGGGGGATTACATACAACGGGGTAGCTTGAATATTCGCCTTTTCAGGCTCATATTCGAGCTACCCCGTTATTACGAAATACCCGTAAATCTCGACCCTTTATGGGGCGACTAACAAAAAAATTATAAAATGTAAAAAAATAAATATGGAACATAGCGATATATTAAATCTTACCAACAAATATAAAGTATTTAATTTTGATAAATTTATTTTTAATAAAGATACCCAAGAACTAGAACTTTATTATTCACTAGATGACAAAATTTATTTTAAGGAAATATTAACCTTTGAAGATAAAATAAATTTTTCAAAAATAAATGATGATTATTTAAATATTATTTTAAAAAATATGCATCTAGCTTTTGGTATAAGTTACTACAAAACCTATTGTCCTAAAAATTGCGCTCTTCCTTTTTACACTCTTACAAAAAGCGAAACTTCATTTTGGAATGAATTTTATAAAAATGGCTTAGGAGAATTTTGCTTTAGAAACAACATTGACCCCAATCAAATTATAAAATTTCCTTATGATGAAACAAAATCCCCTACTTCATTTAACGTTAACTTGACCTCCCGCTCTCTTCTTCCAATAGGCGGCGGAAAAGACTCTATTCTTTCTGCAAATATTTTAAAAAAATTAGGAAAAAGCATTACAACATGTGTTATGAACACTCAACCATTAATTGAAGAGTGTATAACAATCTTCGAGCTTCCTTCAATCCATATAAGAAGAACTCTTTCACCTAATATTTTTGAATTAAATAAACTTGATGCGCTTAATGGTCATGTACCTATTACAGGTTGCATTTCATTTTTACTTGTTCTTCTTTCTTATCTTTATGATTTTAGCGACATTGTGCTTTCTTTAGAAAATAGTGCGAGTGAAGAGCAAGCCTATATTGGAGATTTTAAAGTAAATCATCAATACTCAAAATCAATTGATTTTGAAAACTTATTTATTAATCATCTAAAAGAAAACATATCTCCATCTTTTAATTATTATAGTATACTTCGTCCGTTAAATGAACTTTTAATTACAAAGCTTTTTACGAGCAACAAGCTTGATTGCAAAAAACATTATGAATCTTTTAGCAGTTGTAATAAAAATTTTAGAATTGGAAATCCTCTGAAGGAGAGATGGTGCGGTATATGTCCAAAATGTGCATTTGTGTATTTACTATTTGCTCCATTTTTAAACGACACTGAACTTAATACTATTTTTGACGGTAATTTTTTAGAAAAAGATGAACTAACAAACACTTATTTAGAGTTATTAGGATTAAAAGAGCACAGGCCTTTTGAATGTGTAGGTTCACTTGAAGAAACAATTGCTTCTTTTTATTTATTATATAAGCAAGAAAGATTCTTGAAAACAACACCAATAGAAGAATTTATTAAAAATATAGTAAACAAAAAAAGCGAAGATGAATTAAAAACACTTACTCAAAATGTTCTAACAATAAAAGAAAATCACTTTATAAAAGACAATGATATAATTAAATTTTTAAGGGAGCTAGTTAAATAAAATGATGATTGACAAGTATATTGTAATGGGGCTTGGCGTTGAAGGGGAAGCTAGTTTAAGATTTTTACTAAAGAATGTTTTACCAAGTGATATCTTAATTTCTGATCAAAATGGAAAAGCACTTGATAGCGATAAGTTTAAAGAATTAACAAATAATATTCCAAGAGAAAATATATTTTTAGGAGAAAATTATTTAGATGCTCTTAATTTTGGAAATATTGTGGTAAAAAGTGCTGGCGTTTGTATTAATAAACTTGAAAAACTAAAAGATTTCATTGAAAATCAAAATGTAAAGCTTAGCTCAAATACAGATTTATTTTTTGAAAATAAAAAAGGAAAAGTTATTGCGATAACTGGCTCAAAAGGAAAAAGCACAACTACTACTTTAACATATGAAATTTTTAAAAACGCCGGATTTGATGCAAGACTAATTGGAAACATTGGAAATGCTGCGACAAATGAGCTAGAAACAGAAACTGAAAATACAATTTAAATTTTTGAAAGGTCTAGTTATCAACTTGAAAATTTCTCACATGAAATTGACGCTGGGATTTTCACAAGTTTTTTCCCTGAGCATTTAGATTATCATTTAACTCTTGATAATTACTTAAATGCAAAACTAAATCTTCCAAGACATATAAAAAAAGAAGGATTTTTAGTTTATAATCCATGTTTAGAAGACATTTGTGATGATTTAAAAAAATTAAAATGCAAAAAATTTAAATCATTTGATAGAGAAAATCATGTAAAAAAAGGTATTATTTATGTTAATGGTGAGGAATTTATCAATACTAGTCTTTTAAAACTTATAGGGGATCATAATTTTAAAAACGCACTAGCTGCTATTAAGATGGCAAAGTTATTTAATATAAAAGATGAAGTTATAAAGAAAACTTTAATAAACTTTACCCCACTTCCCCACAGACTTCAAAATTTAGGAACTATAAATGGGGTAACATTTATAGATGATGCAATTTCGACAACTCCAGAGTCAACAATTGCTGGAATCGATAGCTTATCTATTCCTATTTATTCAATAATCCTTGGAGGATTAGATAGAGGGTATGATTTTTTAGATCTAATAGAAAAAGTTTACGAAAAGGACATTAAACGAATTGCATTTTTAAAAGATAGTGGTATTCGTATAAGAGAAGATCTTATAAAGTTTTATGAAAATAAAGACAAAGAAATTCCAGAAAATAAGATTTTTGATTCAATGAATGGTATCATTGAATTTTTAGTAAAAGATGCACCAAAAGACACTGTTTGCTTGCTTTCTTGTGCTTCTCCTAGTTATAGTATTTTTAAAAACTACATAGAGAAAGGGACTTTATTTCAAGAAGAAATTAAAAAATGGGTAAATGGCAAGAATTAATCAAAATATTAGTCAATTCAGCTAGTTACATCTAATATAAGCAAAATATTATTAATTTAGTATAATCAGCTTTATTTTCCATTTAAAATTATTTAGTACAAAGCTAAAATAAAGATTTTTTTGCTTAAAATTCCAGAGTTTGCTAGCTTGTCAGGAACGTTTTAAATCTTAGAAATTTTTAAATTTATTTAAAAAGGTAGTAATTTATGACAGGACAAGTAGCGCAAGTATTGCAAAATGCTAAAAATATTAATGAAAATAATCAAAATTCAACTAATGACACAAGAAATCAAGCTAATTCTAGTGATACAGCTAATGAATCAGTAGCTAGAGAAGATGTTCTAAGGAATAGCGCGAGCGATAACGCATCAGAACATTTACAAAATGACCTATATAATATCCAAAAATTAAAAGAAGAAAAAAAAGATAAAATAAAACCACATTCATCACAAAAAGAAGATATATCAAAAGCATACGAAATATCAGTTAAGAAAACTCTAACTCTTCAAGGTGGAAAAGCTATATATAGAATCCATGTACCAGATGATTTAGTTATCTGTAACTATCAAGGCAATGAATATAACACAGATAGAAATGGAAATGTAAATGCAACAATAGCATTTGGATATAAAATGACATTATTTGTAAAAGATAAAAAAACAAACAAGTTATTATTTGATGATAATAATAGGCCTCAAACTATTACTATTACAAATACTCAAAATGCTAAAAATGAAGCAACTTTCGTATTAGGGGCTAATACTAAACAAAAAATTGCTTTATCTCAAATGCAACCAAAATATTCTGATGAAGTTACTGATAATAAATCCGTACAAAACAATGGTTCTTTAACAAATGCTACTAATACTTCACAAAATATGATTATTCATAGCCAAGAACCTAATGTTGAAAAATATGACACAACGATAAGAAGACAAAATGCTTATAGAGATATTTATGGCCGAACATATCATCTGTTTGAAGGTACCTTACCTCAAGGACTTCGTCTTGCTTCAATTCAAAACGGTCAATTAATGATACATGGTGACAACAAATTTACTCTTTATTCAGGGCAAAATAAGACCTTATATGTTGTTAACAATTATGGACAAAGAGTAAAAGATAATAACGAAAACTATATTTCTCTTCAAGTTTCAAATGCCCAAAACGCGCCAAGAGAATTTGGGTTTAATATTAATAATGATAGCGTCACTGCAAAAACAACAAATAATACTGCAGAAAACAATAACACTTCTACTAAAGAAGAAGAAGCTAAGCAAGAAAAGAAAAAGCAAGATAACAAGGTAGTTCTTGGAGATGGACTTGTTACACTTGAAACAAAGCAAGAGAAAAAAGTTGTTCAAGAATTGCAACGTAGCTCATATTATTACGGTTATTATCAAAGAGTAAATGTAAAACGTACTGTTAATTACTCAGAAGCTACAATTAATTTACCTAATGATTCTTCTGTATACATATCAGGAGTTGAAAAAAGCGATAAAAAATTAAGTGCTGATGGAACTTATACATCATATACTTTAAGACTTGATAAGCCATTAACTTTTGGTGTTATAAAAGATAATAAAATTGAAAAAGTTTATACTGTTAACCCACAAGATAAAACTCTTAACGATGTTACAAGTAGACAAGAAGGGTTAACACTTTCTAATTCTTATTATCAAAGGCCTCTTCCTTTAACAAACACAAATGAAACAGTATTAAGTGCTGGAAGTCACATCACTTTACAAAGAGATGCGAATAATAACATTACAAATATTACGATTAATTCAGTTAATGGATTTTCTAAAGAAATTACTGTTACTAATGATTCTATAAAAGATGAAGATGGATTAGTAATTTCAAATTTAAAACTTCAAGCAAACGGTACATTATCTTACAACACAAAAATGAATGTAGATGGTAAAACAATAACTACTATTCATAATGTTTCAAAAGATGGCACTCATACTGAAAAAGATTATTCTGCAACAATTTTTAATGCTAGAGCACAAGTGCTAGAATATGGCGAGTTTGAAAGCACAAATGCTGATGAGGCACAAAAGGGTGCAGATAAAATTGTAAGAAACCGCACCGGAATTGCAGATAAAACCTTACTTGCTGATGCAAGAGATACTATTAAAAAAGCTGCAGAGAAAGGAGCATTACCTCTATTCTTTGCAAGTTTCCATGGTGCAAGAAATTATAACACAGGAACAGGTGGCGACTCTAAATGGGTAAATATAATTGCAAAGGCTTGCAAAGAAGAAAGATACGAAGGACCTGTTGGAATCCAAATGCAACATTGCTACTCTGGAGTATCTCAACTTGAAACACAAGCATTAGCACAACTTCCTGCAGGTTCATATATTATTAAATCTCAGGATAACCGTTTAAGTTATTATACTCCAGGAAAACAATCAGCAGACGGTGACACATTAGCACAAGCTAAACACCCATCAGCCCTTCACTGTGCAGTATATTTTGTAACTAATGTTATTAGTCAATCAAACAATCCAACATATGCTGTTAAAACAAAAGATGGTAATGTTCAAGTATTCTCAGATAATGATTACTATCCAGGAAGTACTTCAAGTAAAGTATTACCACAAGCTGATCAAGATGAAACTAAAGAGATTCTTATAAAATCTCAAGTTCCAGAAAATACAGTAAACAATCAGCTTGGAAATAGAAAAGCAAGAAAGATAATTAATTTTTTAAGGCATGCTGCTAATCAGTCAGATTATGCTGGATTTAATGCAAATTAAAAACTATCTCAGGAAACGGAAAACGGAAATCAGGTATCAGAACTCTGGTATCTGCCGTTCTGAATATTTTCTAGATTTGATTCATAATTTGGGCACCCACAAGGGGTGCATTTATGGGGGTGGCACTTTTACAACCGGGTTCGTGCTTTGCACATC
>CAKMMH010000109.1 GCA_927798255.1 uncultured bacterium
GGGTATAAAAATCTTTGCAAACTTACAAGTTATTCTTACAAAGAAGGTTTTTATTTTAAACCAAGAGTTGATTGGGAACTTTTAGAAAAATATAACGAAGGACTTATTATAAGCTCAGCTTGTCTTCAAGGTGAAATCCCGTTTTTAATACAAGCAGGAAGAGAAAACGATCTTAAAAATACAATAGATTTTTATAAAAACACTTTTAAAGATAGATATTATCTTGAAATACAACCTCATAAAATTGAAGAACAGCAAAAAGTAAATAAAAGAATTGTAGAACTTTCAAAAGAATATAATATTCCAATTATTGCAACATGCGACGCACACTACTTAGAAAAAGATGATGCTCTTTCTCAAGAAATTCTTATGTGTATTTCTACACAAAAACAATTAACAGACCAAGATAGAATGAGACATGAGGGAATGAGTCTTCACTTAAGAAGCACAGAGGAAATCTTAGAAGAGTTTAAAGATTATCCAATTCGCGAAGCTATGGCAAACACTGTAAAAATTGCCGATATGTGCAATATAAAATTTGATTTCTCAATTCATTATATGCCAGTTTATAAAAATGATGATGATAAAGATGACAAGCGCTCGTTTATTGAGATGATGTCAGATATGGCGCGAAATGGCTTAAAAGCAAGACTTGAAATTATAAGTAAAGATAAGGATTATACGCCCGAGAAAGAAAAAATTTATTGGGATAGGCTAGAAAGAGAAATTGACTTAATTGATCATATGGGATTTGCAGGATATTTTCTTGTAGTGTCAGATTTTATTGTGTGGTCAAAAGAACATGATGTGCCTGTAGGGCCAGGGCGTGGAAGTGGTGCAGGATCTCTTGTTGCATTTGCTATGCGAATTACTGATATCGACCCAATAAAACATGACCTTTTGTTTGAAAGATTTTTAAATCCTGAGCGTGTTTCCCTTCCAGATATAGACGTTGATTTTTGCGTTGAAGGACGTGATAAAGTAATAGACTATGTAACAAGAAAATATGGAAAAGATAATGTATCTCAAATAGCGGCATTTGGAACACTAAAAGCAAAAAACGCGATAAAAGATGTAGGAAGAGTTTTAGGACTTAGTTATCAGGAGACGGATAAAATCGCTGGACTTATTCCAACGCAAGGACAAGGAATAGATGTAGACTTAGAAAAAGCATTAGAGCTTGAGCCAAAGTTAAAAGAGTATGCAGAAAATGAAGGAAAAGAATTAATACATCATGCAATGAAGCTTGAAGGACTTACTCGTCACACCTCAACTCACGCAGCTGGGGTTATTATTGCAGATAGACCACTAAGTGACCTTGTGCCTTTAATGATTGATAAAGATGGACATGATGTAACGCAGTATTCAATGAAATATGTTGAAAAAGTAGGCTTAGTAAAATTTGACTTCTTAGGTTTAAAAACGCTTACTGTTATAAAGACAGCTCTTAAAATTATAAAAGGAGCAAGAGGAGAAACTGTAGATATCGCAAATATTCCAATTGATGATGACAAAGTGTTTGGATTAATAAGGGGTGGAAATACGGTAGGTGTGTTCCAGCTTGAATCTCCAGGGATTACAGATGTTGCTGTAAGAATTGCACCAACTAGATTTGCAGATTTAGTTGCGCTTAATGCTTTGTATCGTCCAGGACCACTTGACGCTGGAATGGTTGATAGATACATTGAAAGAAAACACGGTCGAGAAAAAGTTGAATATGAGCATCCTCTTTTAGAAGATATTTTAAAAGATACTTACGGAATTATGCTTTATCAAGAGCAAATTATGCAGATTGCTAGAACGCTTGCAAATTATAGTCTTGGTGAAGCTGACCTTTTAAGACGTGCGATGGGTAAAAAAATTGCTGAAGAAATGGCAAAGCAAAAAGCTCGTTTTATGGAAGGTTGTAAAACAAATAATATTGATGAAAAAATTGCAGACACAGTGTTTTCACAAATGGAAACATTCGCAAGATATGGATTTAATAAAAGTCACTCTGCAGCTTACGCTCTTATTACTTATCAAACTGCATATTTAAAAGCACATTATCCTGTTGAGTTTATGGCTGCTGTGATGAGTCATGAAATGGATGACACAGACAAAGTCTTAAAGAATTTTAATGAATGTAAAAAGCAAGGAATAAAAATTTTACCTCCTGATGTAAATAAGAGTTATTCAAGTTTCTCTGTAGATAACGGGCAAATTAGGTATGGACTTTCTGCTATAAAGGCAGTAGGTGAAAAGGCAGTTCAAAGTATAATTGAAGTAAGAAAAAAAGATGGTGACTTTAAAGATTTAGAAGATTTAGCTTTAAGAGTACCAGTAAGCGCGTTAAATAAGAGGGTGTTAGAAAATTTGATAAAGTCTGGCGCGTTTGATTTTTCAGGAGTTAGCAGAAAAGAAAATTTAGAAATTTTAGACTTTGTATTAAAGCAAGCATCAAGTATTCAAAAAGAAAAAGATTCAGAGCAAGTTTCACTTTTTGATTTTTGTGAAAATACTTATGAAATAGAAAGAAAGAGAAGAAATATTTTAGAATTTTCTAGTAATATAAAATTAACTTTAGAAAAAGAAGCGTTAGGGTTTTATATTTCAGGCCATCCACTTTTTAAATATAAACCACTTTTAAAAAAGATGAATGCAATAAGTATAAATGATGCAAAAGAAAATCCTCCAAAGAATGTAAATGAGGTACATTTAGCAGGCGTTGTTACATCGTTAAAACTTAAAAATACGAAAAAAGGTGAAAGGTATGCAAACTTTCTTTTAGAAGATGACACAGGTTCTGTCGAGACTTTTATGTGGCCAGATGCGTATAAGAAAATAGGTGAGGCGTTAAATAGTGAGGAGCCACTTTTAATGACAGGAAAACTTGATGTTTCTGAAAATAGAGTTGCGTTTATTGCATATGATGTGCAAGTGTTATCGGAAGTTAGAAAAAATAAAGTAAGTGTCGCGATTATTCAAGTAAATAATTTTGAAAATTTTAAAAGTAAGGAAAAAGAGTTTAAAGAATTAGTTAGAAAAAATGAGGGAAGTTGTCCATTAAAAATGATTCTTGATATGAATGGGGAGCGAGTGCTACTTAGTTTAAAAGATGAGTTTAATAATAATATATATGTTTCACCAACAGATGATTTTTGCAATGAAATAGAGCAAAACTTTAATGGACTAAATATTGATTTTATGTAAAAACTGTTAGAAGTACTAATATTAATAAATCAGAAATCAAATTTTTGAAGTTATAAATAGTGATTTCACAAATTGGTGAATTTTAGAAAACACTGCTTGATAAAAATTTATCTGAAACCTCACAAGGTGGGGTTTACTTAAGCGAATGATAGTGAGCGACATAGGGCTGGGTGAGGTCGTAAAAGCAAAGCTTTTACGAGCTACCTTGGTTGTATGATATATCATCCCTCCCTAGCCATTACCCTTACTGGGGTGACTAAAATCTTATTATGTAAAATTATATAATAATTTAAACGTGTTATGTGCCTTTTATGATTTTTTATCATTTTTAAGAACATTTGCTTTTATAATTTTCGATTTTTTCTTTGAGGGCTTAATACGAGAGGAAAAAGGGGATAATATTATGCAAGTTTCACTTCTTAATATGGTACAAAATTTAGGGGTTAATGATAAAGTAATTGATTCTGCAATATCTAATAAAAGTTTTCAAGACTATTTATCATCATTTAAATCTTTAAAAGCAAATAAAGTTAACGATATTCAAAAAAATTCAATGAATGAATTAAAAGATTTAATGAAATGTCAAATTAGCGTTCACAATTTAGCGATGAAAGTTGAACTTGTTTCTCGTGTTGCTGAGGCAGGTGTTGGAAGCGTTAGAAAACTTCAAAATGGTATTTAATTGTAACATATAAAAAAAATGCAAGAACAAGATTTTTTAATTAAAAAATACGAATACGATACTGTATATAAACTTGAACTAGAAGCTCGTTTAAGAGAGGAAAATACTAAATATCAGGAAGCAAAAGATAGGATTCAAAAAAAGAATAATGATTTTGAAAAAGTAAGAAATGATTTTATTAATAAGAAAAATTTAGAAACAGAAACAAAAGAAGGGGATCTTAAATTTTTACAAAAAAGACTTTTTGATAAATCAAAAGATATAGAGAAAAATAAAAAAATTGCAAAAGATTTAGAACAAAAAACAGATGCATTACTTAATAAATTAAATAAATCAAAAAAATCATTAGAGTTTATTTATAAGAAAATTGAAGACATAAAATTAAAACAAAAAATCAAAAAGGAAAATATTGAAATTTCTGAAAATATCGAAACATTTATTGTTAATAAAAGGTTTAAAGATTTATTAAATACGAGTAACTCTAGTGAAAAAGTAAGCAATATTGGTGATGAAAAGGATAGTAAAAGAAATTTTGATGTAGATATACAATTTGAAAAAGATGCGTTTAATGATATAGCTTTTAAAAATTTTGATTCACAAAATTTAAGTGTTGATGCAAATTCAAAGGGTGAAGGGCAAAACAATCAAAGAAGTGAAAATGTATTTAATACTTTTAACGAGCATCAGGGAAATGAGAATAAGAATAGTTATTTAAGTTTTGAAAAGTTTAAAGAGAGAATTGATTCTCTTAATGTTCAAAATTTTGAAAATGGTTCAAGTATTTCATTAAACTACACATCTGAGTCTGGAAATCAATTTTATTTAAATTTTACTGAGTGTGCAAAGCAAGTTGATATAAATGTAGAAATTAATTCATATAAAGACTATTTAAATTTTCACAATGAAAAATCAAAGATTTTAGCAAGTTTAAAAGATAAGGGGATTAATATTAGAAATATTATTGTGAGGAATAGAGCATGAACGCAAACTTAGCAGTAAACCCAATGTGGTTTATTTTTATTACACTTCTTGTGTCACTAATTCCTATTATTTTAGGAGTGTGTACATCATATTTAAAAATTAGTATTGTTCTTACACTTTTAAGAAATGGTTTTGGAACGCAGCAATTTCCAGGGAATATTTTGATTTTAGTTTTATCGTTTTCTCTTAGTTTATTTATAATGTTTCCGGTGTATGAGGAATCGTACAATATCACAAAAGAGTATCATAACAAGAAATTTAATGAATTTAATTTTGATGATGCGATGGGGATATTTCAAAAAATATCGGTTCCATGGAAAGAGTTTATGTTAAAACATTCTGGCCAAAAAGAGTTAAAACTTTTACATGATATAAAAAATGATATTGTAAAAAAGTATAATGAGGAAAAAGAATCAGAAAAAGAGACAAAAGATAATAAAGAGGTTAAAAATGAAGATAATATTAATGTAGTAACTAATAAGGTTAGTAATGTTAAAAAATTAAAAGAAGATTCAAAAGAGATTAAAAATAATACTAAAAAATTTAATATTGAAGATGAAAGTTTTCCTATTGTACTTCTTTCGTTTATTTTTTCCGAGCTTAAAGAAGCGTTTGCAATGAGTGTAAGTTTGCTTATTCCTTTTTTAGTAATAGATATAATTGTAGCAAATATTTTAGTAGGGTTAGGAATGTATATGTTAACGCCATCTTTAGTGTCCCTTCCTATAAAAATTTTAATCTTTGTTTTGATTGATGGTTGGTTACTACTTGGAAAGTCGTTAATTTTATCTTTTGGAATGTAAATTAAGAGAGGATAAAAAAATATGGATACTACGTTTTTAACACAAGGAATATTTATAATCTTAATTATTTCGGGTATTCCTTTAATATTAAGTGCTGCTTGTTCATTAATATTAGCGTTTTTGCAAACAATAACTCAGATGCAAGAGCAGAGTTTAACTTATGTAGTTAAATGTTTAGTTGTGTTTGCGACATTTTATTTTTGTTTTGGATATTTTTATGATTTGATTACGAATTTTTTTAATGGTGCATTTTTAGAAGTAGTAAAGCTAGGTAATTTAAGTTAATTAGAAATAACTTTATATATGGATTCATTAAATATATATTTAACAAGTTTTTTTTGTTATTTTTTGCGATTTGTAGCATTTCTTATTTTAATTCCTATTGCTGGTGGAATTTCTTCTACTATTACAAAATTTATTTTATCTTTTATAATGTCATTTTTTGTTGTGTTTGGTATGGGCGTTACCATAGAAACGCAAAATTATTTTTATGAAATTTTAATTGGCTTTTTATTTTCTGTTCAAATTTTTGCAAAAGTGTATATAGCATCAGTTATTTCAGAGCTTTTTGATGCAGGGCGAGGTGCAAACACATCTTATGTATTAAATCCGACCTTTGGTGAGTCGCAATCTTATCTTTCGATTTTAGTAGATAAATATGTGTGGTTTATTTGGCTTTTTTATGGTGGACTCGAGGAAAGTTTTAGAGGGTTAATAGAAATTACTTATTATTCTTTAGATAAAGAAA
>CAKMMH010000110.1 GCA_927798255.1 uncultured bacterium
ATTAAGTGTCTCAAATCCTGCTTGAAATCCTAATTTTACAAATATTGATCTAGTATCTTTTGTAAATTCTCTATCATATATTAGATTTAATTTTTCTTTTAATAACGGTTCATCTTTACATAATGTATTAAAATCTTCTATATATCTTTCAAACATCTTGACATCAATTTGAGAAATTTCTTCTAATTCTTTAGCTGTAAATAATTCAGGATATCTCTTAGAAATTTCGTACATAAATAATTTTGCTTGAAGTCTTCCAGCCTTTGTAGCGCTTTCTTCTAAAACATTTTCTTTATCTTTTTCTGATTTAGCTGCTTTGTATTTTTCTGTGCTTAAAGATAATCTAGTATATTCTGTTAAACTCTCATTAAATTTTGTTAATTCAGAATCAGCGATAGTAATTTTTGTTTCATAATACGATATAAAGTCTTTTGATTTATATACTTTTAATGCATCTTCTTTACTATCTTGTTCTAGAAGCTTTATAATCAAATTTGATTCTATTAAATTATTAATATTTTTGTTATTTGTTAATGTTTCTTTATAATCTAAATTCTTAAGAATAAGAAAACTATCTTCTGATAAATTTCCAAAATTATCTAAAAAGCTCTGAAGATCTTGTTGATTTGGATTAACTGATAATTTAATTGATTGTAAAAATTTATTTCTAAATACTACTCTATCACTTAAAAGGCCTATAATTAAATTGTAATATTTACTATCTTTATCTAATATTTCATTAAAATTAATTTCTGATATTTCTTCTAATTTTTTATCATCTATTTGTAACAGTTCTATCAATAACTTTAAGTGCTCATTTTCTTTTATAGTTAAATTATCTGATTTTAAATTATTAATATCAATTGAAAGATTTGTAAAAATATTATTGATTCCAATATCGTTCAGTTCTTTAAGAGTTTGTATGTTTTCTGATTCAAAAAATAATTTTATTGTTTGTAAATCAATATTATACTTTTTGCTATCATTATTTTCTTCGTAAGATTTTATACTGTTAAGAATATATTTTGCACACTTATTTTTTATTTCACCTTGTTTTTCTGTACTGATATTTAAATCATTGTTAACAAAGATTTGAGTAATTAAGTTATTAAAATCGAATTTAGCTTCATTGTTATCACGTGAGATATCTAAATATGCAGTATCGTAATATAAAATTATCTGTTTACAAACATATCTTGTAACTACATCTGATAATATTTCTTCTTTGTTTATTCCTTCTTCTACTTTATAATTATCTCCAAGAGCAAAATTTAAATATTTCTCAAAAATATCATTACCGTGAGTATTTAATATTTCAGTTAATGGTGTATTTACTGCATCATGTAATTTATCTTTATATTCTTTTTTACTATAAACTTTTATTTCTTTACTTTCATTAGTGTCTAGATTTTCTTTATTAGAATTTTCTTCATTGTTAATATTAAATACAGGGGGATTTTCTAATTCTAATGTTTCTATTCCTAATAGTTTATTTCTAGCAATTAAGATTTTTTCTTGGTCTTCGCTTTCTATTGCAGCTAAGTAATTATTTATATCTATTATTCTTTCATCTTTATTTTCAGTTAATAAATTAATGTAATTATTCCTATCTTTTTTAATCTGTTTAACTTCATCTACAGTTAAATCATTTTCACTTACGGCTGTTTTTAGCACTTTATACGCAGTATCTATTTGATTTGATGCACAAGATTTATCATATTCATTATCGTTAACATCTGTGTCATTATTTTGTTTAAAATAATGTAATTTAGTTCCTATTTGCGATATCTGAGTTTTCCTTATACGTTCTTCTCTTTTTTGTTCTTTTGTGTCTGTATTTTGTGTCTTTTTGTCTGTTTTGCTTTCTAATTTGTTTTTTTGTTCATTTTCACTAGTTTTTTTGTCATCTTGGTTATTTTCAATATTGCTATATTCATTACTTCCTAATTTAAAAATTTCTATTAAACTATCTTCTATTAATTTTTCATCTTCATTTCTTAGTGCATCTTTTAATTTTTCTTTTGCTTTTTGTTCATCGTTTCCTATTTTATCTTCTGATGTTTCAGAGCTAGTTCTTAATAATGCGACTAGGTCACCATCTGATGATGTTAAAAGCTTATCTAATGCATTTTTTATATCATTTAGTCCCTTAGCTATTTGATATTTTTGAATATCATTATCAAGCTCCTCAAGGCTTTGCTGAATTATGTCCATTACTTTGGGAATACTTGTAAAAGTTACAATGCTTCCTTTTTTCTTTGTTTTCTTTTTTATAAGATTTTCAAAGATATTAAATAAATCATTATGCAACCCCTCATTTTTGCTAGTTTCTTGATTATTTTGTTGAGTGTTATTTATAGTTTCACTATATATTTGATTTTCTTGCTGAATTTGTTGTTGATTTCGTTGCTTTTCTACACTTTGTGCTATCTGATGTGTCGTTGTTTCTTGTTTACTTTTTGGTGTAACACCATCTTTTTTTGCACTATTTTGACTGTTTTTTTCTAGCTCTGCTTTTGCATTAATATCTCTTGTTTCACTGACACGTAGTGAACTATCTGATTTTGCAGTGTTTTCCCCCTTTGGCGTAGATTGCCTAGTGTTATTTTGACTTGTATTTGTACTGTTAGGGCCTAATTGTTCTGTCACAAAACCATACCTTTATTGCTTAACGATCATATATATCGTTAAGAATTTATATTTTTTAATACTTTGAATTCAAAAATTTTTGATAAAAAAAGCTAAAACTTAACGTTTAATTATCCGACAATAACTATAATGATTCTAAAATATTAATTTATGAAAAATTATTATAATTATAAAAATCAAAGAGGTGTTGCATTAGTAGAGTTAGCAGTAGTTCTTCCTATGCTTCTTTTATTATTTATTGCATTTTTAGCTGCAATAAGAGTTTTTACAACTTATAACGCTGTTGGTAATATTGCCCGTGTAGGAACTCTTTGGGCAAGTTCAAAGATTGGCAAAAATTTAGACTGTTCTTCAAGCAAATCAAATAGTGATTATACTTCCAATAGCTCCATTACAGATTATAATGATTGTGTAAAATTAGCAGTTGCCAAAATGAATGAGGTAGCTAAAAAATATGAAGGGAAATTATTAGACAACGAAATTCATTATGATATAGACATTAATGATAATGATGGAGCTGGGCCATGTTTTGTTACTGTGGAAGCTTGGGTTAAGTATAAAGACCCAATTTTTGGTCAAAATGTAGATTTTGGAATGGGTGCAGGCTTTACTAGCTATAATAGTGAGGGGGATGCTAAAATTTCATTCACAGCTAAAGCGTATAGAGGCGAAAAGTGTAAAAGTGATGAATAATAATATGAAAAGAAAATTATCAAATCAAAATGGTGCAATATTAATTATGACAGTTTTACTTGTAACAGTATATATAGGATTAGCTGCACTATTTGTTGATGGTTTTAGAATGTATGAAACAAAGCAACAAATTGACTCATTTGCTGAATATCAAACAGAAAGTTTAAATAAATGGATTACAGAGTTTAAGAAGTCTAATGGTATTTGCCAAAAAGATTGTAAAGTAGATTTTGCAGATTGTATGCAAGAGCAACAACAAAATCAAGACTGTACTGCAGATCTTGATGGTTGCACTAGTAAGTGTAATATTGATCACCCAATAATTACAAGTGAAAACTTTAATAATAATACAAAATTTGAAACTTTTAAAACAAATATTAAAATTGATAGCAATAATTCATTTAATAAATTAATAGGAAAATCAGGTGGTGATGATCAATATAATTGTGATTATTATGAGCATTGCGAAGAAGATGCAAGTGGTATGAGACCGCAAGGCATAAGATGTCAATTTAATTATAAAATTGACACTAATCAATTTCTTTTTGCACAAATTTGGGGAAAAGAACAGGAATTTATAATCAATGATTGTGTTGTATCATGTTATAATGAAAATTTAGCTAGTAATTATATATTCCCGTATTATTTTGAAAAATGTAGTGAAAGTGCAAGTTCCTCTTAATTATCATCAACTTTTAGTACAGCTAAAAATGCCTCTTGCGAAATACTTACTTTTCCGAGCTTTTTCATTTTCTTTTTACCTTCTTTTTGTTTTTCAAGAAGTTTTCTTTTTCTTGTAATATCCCCCCCGTAGCATTTTGCTAGTACATTTTTTCTAAGAGCTTTTACGGTACTTCTAGCAATCACTTTGCCACCAACTACTGCTTGAATTGGAACAACAAACATCTGTCTTTCTATTAATTCTTTTAATTTTTCCGTTAAAGCTTGTCCATGATGAAAAGCTTTACTCTTATGAACAATTGTAGAAAGAGCATCTACGGTTTCTTCATTGACACGAATATCTAATTTTACAAGCGCAGCTTCTCTATATTCTTTTAATTCATAATCAAATGAAGCATATCCCTTTGTAAGACTTTTTAATTTATCATGAAAATCTAAAATAATCTCATTTAAAGGTAAATCATAAGTTATAACTACACGCTCGCCATTTGCATAAAAATTAATATTATCTTGAACTCCCCTTTTTTCTTCACAAAGTTTTATTATATTTCCTACATATTCTTCTGGTGAATGAATTGTAACAAGCGCTATAGGCTCTTCAATATGAGTATAAGAACCGGCATCAGGAAGCTTAGATGGGTTGTCTACATTAACGATTGTTCCGTTTTTCATATGAACTTTATATACAACTGTTGGCGCAGTGGATATTAGATTTAAGTTGAATTCTCGCTCTAATCTTTCCCTTATGACTTCCATGTGTAAAAGTCCAAGATACCCACAACGAAATCCAAAACCAAGGGCTACTGAGCTTTCTGGTTCATATGTAAAAGAGGCATCATTTAAACTAAGTTTTTCAAGCGCTGAACGAAGTTCTCCATATTCGTCAGCTTCAATAGGAAAAAGTCCACCAAAAACTACAGACTTAGTTTCTTTAAATCCTTCTAGAGGTTCTTTTGCAGGCGTTAAAGCCAAAGTTACAGTGTCTCCTATCTTTACATCTTTTAAATTCTTAATAGCAGCTGAAAAGTATCCTACCTCACCACTTTTTAAACAGTCAACATCTTTTGGATATGGAGTAAAAACACCAGTTTTGTATACCTCGTGAGTTGTGCCTGTACTAATAAATTGAATTTTATCTTTAGGAGAAAGAATACCATCTTTTATTCTTACTTGAACAACTGCTCCTAAAAAAGAATCAAACCATGAATCGTATACAAGCGCTCTTAATTCTTTTGTTTCATCATTTTTCTTTGGAGCAGGAATTCTTTTTACTATAGCTTCTAATACATCATGTACACCTTCACCAGTTTTAGCACTAATTAAAATTGCATCACTTGCATCAATTCCAATAATATCCTCAATTTCTTGTTTTACTTTTTCGACATTTGCACTAGCTAGATCTATTTTATTAAGAACAGGTATTATTTCTAAGTTATTTTCAATTGCAAGATAAACATTAGCAAGAGTTTGTGCCTCTACGCCTTGTGTCGCATCTACAACTAAAAGAGCCCCCTCACACGCTGCAAGGCTTCTAGAAACCTCATAATTAAAATCAACATGCCCAGGAGTATCAATCAAGTTAAGTTCATAAACATTGCCATCATCTGCTTTATAGCTTAAACATACAGTTTGTGCTTTAATGGTAATTCCTCGCTCTCTTTCTAGATCAAGTCTGTCTAAAAACTGCTCTTGCATTTGCCTAGCATCTAAAGCTCCAGTAAGCTCTAAAATTCTATCTGCTAGAGTAGATTTTCCGTGATCGATATGTGCAATAATACTAAAATTCCTAATGTTATTCATTTGATTAATTTATAAATTTTCTCTTAATCTTTTGTCAAAATCCTCAATAGTTCTTTTTAACCCTTCATCTACTGAAATTTTCGGTTCCCAATTAAGTTTTTCTTTTGCAAGCGTGATATCAGGTTTTCTTCTTTTAGGGTCATCTTGAGGAAGCGGTCTGTATACAATCTTGGATTTCGAATTAGTAAGAGTAATAATCTTTGTTGCAAGCTCTTTCATATTTAATTCAGTTGGATTGCCTAAATTACAAGGTCCAAAAAAGTCTTTTTTAGCTATCATTTTTACAAAACCTTGAATTAAATCCTCTACAAAACAAAAAGAACGAGTTTGTGTTCCATCTCCATATATTGTAATGTCTTCACCTTTTAATGCTTGAACTATAAAATTTGATACCACACGTCCGTCGTTAAATAACATTCTAGGGCCATAAGTATTGAAAATTCGAACGATCTTAGTATTTACGTTATTTTGTACTCTATAATTCATAGCAAGTGTTTCAGCAATTCTTTTTCCCTCATCATAACAACTTCTTGGTCCTACTGTGTTAACATTTCCCCAGTAAGTTTCTTTTTGAGG
>CAKMMH010000111.1 GCA_927798255.1 uncultured bacterium
TTTTGATGCCCTAGAAATCGAACCAAATTATGAAAAAATAGAGTACTATACCTTTAGATGAGTTATTTTAAGAAAATATAAAAATACAATAGAATCAATGTGTATAAAAACTATAATTTTAGCTTCAGATTTTTTCCTCTAAAAATGTGATCTTTCTCACATTTTTGATAGGAAAAATATGAAACTTCTAAAAGGACAAGCCTTGCAAATTTTGAAATTAATAATAGACTTTATAATATTCCTTTATATTTAATTCAAAATCTGCTAGCGTATTTAAAGTTTTTAAAATACTAGAACGAAATCTTAATGTATCAGTATTTAATGTATCTTTTTGGGAGCAAAAATTATTATGTCAATTAAAATATTGGTAAACGGTGCAAATGGAAGAATGGGAAAAGAGGTCGTAAATGCAGTAAGTGATGATAGCGAGCTTTCTTTTGTAGGTGGATGTGATATCGAGGATAATTTAGAAGATGTGATAAAAAATTTAAAACCACAAGTTGTTGTTGATTTTACAAGTCCAGTTTCTGTTTTTAAAAATTTAAAAACTATTATTAATTTAAATGTATGCCCAGTTGTAGGAACTACAGGATTAAAAGAAGAAGAAATTAATGAAGCTAAAAAACTTTGTGAAGAAAAAAATCTTGGGGGATTAATCGCTCCTAATTTTGCAATAGGGGCAGTTTTATTAATGGAGTTTGCAGCAAAAGCTTCAAAGTATATGCCATATATGGAAATAATTGAACTTCATCATGATAAAAAAATTGATGCGCCATCAGGGACAGCATTAAAAACAGCAGAAAAAATTTCAAAAGAAAGAGCTAAGTTTAAAGAAAATATTATACCAAATGAAAAGATTTTAGATGGCGCAAGAGGTACTCGATATAAAGACATTCAAATTCATAGCGTAAGACTCCCTGGGCTTATTGCACACGAAGAAGTAATCTTTGGAGGTACAGGGCAAACACTTACACTAAGGCATGATTCGTTTAATAGAGAGTCTTTTATGCCTGGGGTAGTTTACGCATGTAAAAAAGTTACTTCACTTAATAAATTGTATTACGGATTAGAAGAAATATTGTAAAAAAAAGGACAAAAAATGGAAACTATTATTAGGAAAGCAAAAATTTCCGATATAGGGACAATTTTTGAATTAGTTAATGATTTTGCTAAGCAAGGTTTGATGCTTCCAAAATCGCAAATAGATTTATATGAATCAATAAGAGATTTTTTCGTTATAGAAATTGATAATAAAGTTGTAGCTTGCGGGGCATTAAAAGTTTTTTTAGATGATTTAGCTGAGATTAGATCTTTAGCGACAAATAAAGATTTTCAAAAAATGGGCCTAGGAAAAATGATTACCCAAAAATTACTTGATGATGCAAAAGAGCTTGGAATTAAAAAAGTTTTTACACTATCTTATCAAGTAGATTTTTTTAAAAAACAGGGGTTTACATTAATTAAAAAAGAAGAGCTTCCTCAAAAAATTTGGAGAGATTGCTACAAGTGCCCTAAGTTTCCAAATTGCGATGAAAATGCACTGATAATAGAAATTTAGTTTCAGTCAAAAAATCTTTAAAAATTCAAAAAAGTTTTTGATTTTATTTTAAAATAATATAATTCAAGGGCACTCTAAGGTATTTCTTGTTTAAATAAGATTTGTTGCACTTGAGTGCACGTTACGTATAAGGTTTTTGTTCCCTAAGAAAGGAGCACTAGTTATGAGAAAGTTTCATTTTAGGTTCGGCGCTAAGATAGGCCACGATAGCATTCTTTCTGAGGTAGTAATTCAGAAGTTTTGATGCAACATCGTTAAAACCACAGGTTTCTACTCAGATGGAGAGTTTATCTGTGGTGAAAGGTTTGTCGAAGTAGTCGATAAGGATGTTACGAGATTAGAACTTCAATATCTCGAAAAGGTAATATCCTTAATTATTAATCAAAAAATTGTATTCGAATTTGATGAGTAATAAGGATTGAGTAACAATGCTAACAAGTTTATATGGCCATCTGCGATTTTTGCATTTGGCTATTTTTTTATTTCTAGATTACCCTGTTTCCTTAAATGAAGATTATTTTTAATTTAACGGAATCTTTCTCTCAGAATTTAATTTTTCAGCTGACAACCTTACGTTATTAATGTTTTCATAAATTGCTTCGCCAGTTTCTTCAGAATCTTTAATAACTGCAGATTTTAAAGCAGAATAATTTACTATTCCAACTCTTTGATTATTTGGGACAAAAATTTCACCACATGATTTGCATTGAGCAACAACAACGATTCCCATTAATGTTACTTTTGATAAATCTGTTATAAAATCATTATCATCTGTTCCTCTTAATCCACAATGAGGGCATGTAATTTCTTCAACGAAAGTTTCTGCAAGACCTTTTAATCTAAATTTTAAAGCCATAAATTTCTCCTGTAGAATTATCTTATATCTAGGATTTTATCTAGCATTAGAAGTTTAAAAATTTCTTCCACAAATCCATTAGCACCTAAAATGGTTAGCTTACCTTTTTCTTCTTGTAATTTTTTATTACAAATTAATATCTTTCCTATTCCATAACTATTGATTACTTCTACTTGTGACATATCCAAAATGATATTTTTTTTGCCTTTATCAAATAAATCATTAAATGCAATTCTTAGGGCTTCACCACTTTGCTCAGAGTCAAGATCTTCAATGATGTCGATTATTGCTTCGCCATTTGATTCGATATGTGTAGGAAATTCAATATCGATATATTTATCCATGACTTTTATATCGGATAATAATAATCTAAAACTTGAGAATTTTTATAATTCATTGAAAAATCTCTAATAAATATTTTAAATAAAATATGTTCAAAATATCTAGTTTTTTCACTTGTTACCGATATATACTGCACATAGGAGCCTAAAAGTTATGCCTGATACAAATTTTAATAAAGAAGAATTTAAGACTGAAAAAGAAATTACGGTTGATTGGAGAGAAATCTTAGCTTGGGTTGATGATTTACCTCCAATGCCACATGTCGCATCAAAGGTTATTACATCTTTAGGTGATCCAAATACTACTGCAATTCAATTATGTGAATTATTAAAAAAAGATACCGCACTAACTACTAAGATTTTAAAGATTGCAAACTCTGCACTCTTTTCAAGGCAGCGAGAAATCTCTACAATTAATCAAGCTGTAATGCTAATAGGTTTTAAAGCATTAAAGGGAATAGTCGTTGCTGCTACTATCAGACAAATGAATTCAGATTTAAATTCTATTCAGAGGATTGTTTGGGATCATAGTATCGCAACCGCAATGTTCTCAACAAACATCTCAAAATTTTTAAGAAAACCATATCAAGATGAGATGTTTCTTTTTGGAATGCTCCATTCCCTTGGCCAATTTGTAATTTTAAACTTTAAAGAAACGAAAAATAAATTTAAAGATGTACTAAATATTATAAAAGAAACTTCTTGTGATTACTCTCACGCAGAAAGTCAAGTTTTTGGTTTTACTCATCCTCTTATAGGAGCGCTTGTTTCTAAAAAATGGAATTTCTCTGCTGAAATTTGTCAAATAGTTTTACATTATGCTGATTCACTTGAAACTTTTAAAGAAATAAATTTACAAAATGAAAAAACACTAATTTTAAAATTAGCAGACATTTTATCTCACACATTAAAATTAGGAACACCAGAAGGGTATCCTGATTTATCAGGTAATATTAAAAATATTGCACTTATGATAGGATTTAAAGAAGAGACTGTTTTAAATGATATTGAGAACATTATGGAAAGTACCCAAAAGCAGTTTGATGAAGAAGAGAATATTTATTAAAGTTAAAAGATTTCTAGAAATTTTTTTCAATTTAAATCTACTTTACAATATTAGAAACCTGATTTTTATCTATTGAAGAAATATAAAAAAATCTTTATAATTCCAATATATTATTTTGTTTAGATGTTTTTTAAGCCAAGGAAGGCAAAATGCTTATATTAACAAGAAAAGCTGGTGAAAGTATTTTTATTGGCGATAATATAAAAATTACAGTTCTTGACACTAAAGGAAGTCAAGCAAGGATTGGTGTAGATGCGCCATCTAGTTTTAAAATTTATAGAGAAGAAATTTATCTACAAATTTTAGAAGAGAATAAGATTGCTGCTAAGTCATCATTAACAAATGATGAAAATTTAAATGTGTTAGAACAATATATTCATGATAACAAATGTAAGAGTGGAACAAGTAGTAATAAATTAAGTAAACTTGTCGCTCCTAAAAAACAATAGGCGGTTCTTATGTATGAAAATAGTGAAGAAATCGTTATAAATAGCACTAGATTTGGTGAGTTGAAAGTCCCTAAAGATAGTTTAATTCATTTTCCTACGGGATTAATAGGTTTTCCTAAAAATACAGAATTTGTAATGCTTGAACATAAAGCACCATTTTCATGGCTTCATAGTGTACAAGATCCTGCGCTTGCTTTTGTTGTTATTGATGGTTATGAATTTGGAGTTGAGTATTCTTTGAAGCCACCTCTAAATGATCCTGTTTGCGATTTTAAAGAAGATGATGAATATGCAATTTTAATTATCGTTACTGTTAGAAAAGATTTGAGTTTAACAACTGCTAATTTAAAGGCTCCACTTTTTGTAAATTTAAGAAATAGAACTGGCGTGCAAGTTATTTTTGACGATCCAAAATATTCAACAAGGCATCCTTTGTGGATAAAAGACGATGATGAGCCAAATTCTAATAATGAAAACTCAAAGACTGAAGGGTAATTTCCTAATATAATGTGTTTAATATTTGGTTGATGGTATCTGCAATCTGTTTTCTCTGGCATTAGGCAATCGGTTAAACTTGCAACTCTAGAAGCAGAATGCTGGTGTCAGATATTAGCTTTCTGCTTCTAGCTTCCTGAAGCCTAAAGACTGTGCCTGATAGTATAATCTGCTAAATGTCACTTACTTTTTCAAGTTGGGCCACCCCTAACTGGGTGGTGCGTGGTGGGGTTCATTTGCGATAACCAAGTATCCTGCGCAATTTTGCATGCGCAAAACTGCTTGCCTACTTGGCCAGCCACACATTCATGTGTCTCCGTAACGGCCTATGTCCCTCGCGCTTAAAAGTGTATACTTATTTTAGGACGTGATAAAGCCAAACATCTGATACCATATCTGATATCTAAAAAGCTTTATGAGGTGTGTAAAATAGAATCAATTTGTACTCGTTTTTTTTCTATGCTAGTGATTTGATTTTGAAAATTTTTGAAAACTAGTTAATAAAAAATTCCCACTTCCAAAAAAGAAGTGGGAACTTTGGGTATACTCTTGCCCTTTTAACCGTTAATGAAAAAACACTCTTTGAAGCGATCCTTTTTCTACCGCTTCTTAGAGACAATAAACTCACGCTCGCTTAAGAAACTCAACGAGCGCGCTCGCGAAATCAATCGCGATGTCCTTTGTCGAGCTTGTCGCAGGATAAGGAGTCGTGACATTGATAATCACTGAGTTCTTCTTACCCTTTTTAATGTCACAATAATCTTGATACTCCTTAATCAAACTATTAACAAAGCCATCATCAATGGGACAGCGCATATACAATTTGAAAGTCGGTTTTCCTTGTTTGTAAAACAGCAACCCTTGATAAGATTCGAGGTATTTCTTCCTTGAAATACCTGCTTTTTTCCAGTCTTTATGGCTAACAACAGATAGCCATTCGACAAAGTGAATGTCGCGCACTAAAGGATTCTCCTATTACTAGGTGCCATACTTTTTCTTCTGCTCGTGACTAAGTCAAAATCAGAAGAGTACAACTTTCATATCTTGCTTTAGAAAGTAACACGAACTTAATTAGTAAAAAACAACTAAGTATTTTACTAATTCTAAGAATATGTAACTAAAAATTTCCTTAATGGATTTAAACAAAGCACATTTTCAAAGGCAAGGACTATATCTTATCAAAAAATTGTAACTAAAAAAATATTAAAACTTTAAAATAGTTAAAAATTTGGCATCATTTATGCATTATTTAAGCTATATGGAAATTATTTAACTATTTAATTTATTTAAAAATTTATAATTATGAGATTAAATTTCGATTCTAGCTACAATGATATAACAAAAATTTTTAGATCATTTTCTGATACTAATACAGTAAAAGATTCTAAAAATAATTCATTTTCAGCAACGTTAGAAGATATATTACCAAGTGATAATTTCTCTAAAAATACCGAGAAAGAAAGGGGCATTGCAGATAACTCTTTTTCAAAATAATAATTAAATTAACTTGAAAAAGAAGTAAATATTAAAAATATGTATGATTT
>CAKMMH010000112.1 GCA_927798255.1 uncultured bacterium
GAGAAGCATCTCCACATCTGATAGAGTAAATGCGAAACTGGCAGGGATATAAAGCCATGTTTGACATTCGAAACTCCCTCCTTTTTGATGAATAAAATCTTACTACATCTTAAAAGTTTCTTGAACAAGTGCATTATAGCATTGAATGAAATTAAAGTAAAGGCGAACAAAAATCTTATTTTTTTTGCAAGGAGTTGTTTAGTGTTATTGATAAAATTAAAGAGTATATTATTGAATTGAAAAAAATTAGAGAATCTGCTACAATAAAGGAAAATGTATGAGGCTTTACATTTTTTAGTGTGAAAGTTTGTTATATGATTAACTTGATATGCAAGGATAATGATAGTAGTTTTGGAGGTATTAAAATATGCTAGATAAATTTTTGAAAATGGTTGATAAGCCTATAAGATATACTGGTGGAGAGATAAATATGTGTAGGAAAGATTTAAATGATATTAAGTCACGTATTGCATTTTGTTTTCCTGATGTATATGAGATTGGTATGTCGCATTTAGGGTTAAAGATTTTATATGATTTGTATAATAGGGATGAAAATACTTATTGTGAACGTGTTTTTGCACCTTGGGTTGATATGGAAAAGCTTATGAGGGAAAATGGCTTAAAATTATTTTCTTTGGAGACAAAAACTCCACTTAATGAATTTGATTTTGTGGCTTTCACTTTGCAATATGAAATGAGCTATACTAATGTTTTAAATATGCTTGATTTGGGTGGTATACCTGTTTTAGCTAGTGAAAGAGAAGAAAATGACCCTCTTGTTTTTGCTGGGGGTCCTTGTACATATAATCCAGAGCCAATGGCTGATTTTTTTGATTTTTTTGTTATTGGTGAAGGCGAAGAAATGAATATGGAAGTAAATGATTTATATATAAAATGTAAAAATGAAGGAAAAAGTAAGAATGAGTTTTTAGAGTTGGTTTCTAAAATAGAAGGGGTATATGTTCCTAAGTTTTATAAAGATAAATATAACGAAGATGGTACGTTTAATAGTTTGGTGCCTAACAATTCGTTTGCTAATCAAATAGTTAGAAAACGAATTATAAAAGATTTAGATACTCTTACATATCCAGAAAAATGGATCGTTCCTTATCTTAATGTTGTTCATGATAGGGTAATGTTGGAGATTTTTAGGGGTTGTATAAGAGGCTGCAGATTTTGTCAAGCTGGGTATATATATAGACCTGTTCGTGAAAAGAGTAGAGAAAAACTAGAAAAATTAGCTGAAAGTTTGATTAATAACACAGGTTATGAAGAAATATCTCTTACATCTCTTAGTACAAGTGATTATACAGAGTTTCATGAACTTGCCCAAAATCTTATATCTAAATTTAAACCTAGAAATGTAAGTATTTCACTTCCTTCACTTAGAACTGATTCTATTAGTTTAAAACTTTTAGATGAGGTAAGCCAAGTTAGAAAGAGTGGCTTTACGATTGCACCAGAAGCTGGAACGCAAAGGCTTAGAGATGTTATAAATAAGGGTTTGACAGAAGAAGAGATTATAAATGCTTGTAGGTTTGCTTTTAAAAGCGGATGGAGTACAATAAAGCTTTATTTTATGATAGGGCTTCCTACTGAAACGTATGATGATTTACAAGGTATAGTTGATTTGGCAAATAAAATAGTAGATACTTATTATGAGATACCAAAAGCAGAAAGAGCTAAGGGATTATCTGTTACGGTCAGTGCTTCTACATTTGTACCAAAGCCTTTTACGGCTTTTCAATGGTGTGGTCAAAATGATATAAAAACAATTATTGAAAAGCAAAATTATTTAAAATCGCATCTTACAAATAAAGCTGTTAAATTTAATTGGCATGAGCCGGAAATTAGTGTATTAGAAGCAATTATTGCAAAAGGAGATAGAAGAGTTTGCAAGGCGATATATGAAGCTTGGAAACTTGGTGCAAAATTCGATAGTTGGAGAGAATTCTTTAATTACGATACTTGGATGAAAGCTTTTGAGAATACAGGAATTGATTATAAATATTATTCTGAAAGACAAATGAACATAGATGAAAATTTACCTTGGAATCATTTGGATATTTTAGTTTCTAAGGAGTTTTTAAAGAGGGAATATAAAAATGCCATGAATGAAAAGGTTACACCTAACTGTAGAAAGGCTTGCAGTGGCTGTGGCGCAGCATCTGCTGGCTGTGGTGTTTGCTTTGAAAGATAGAATAATCTGTTTGTGTAATTATAGTTTTTTAATTAAGGAGTTTGAAGTATGTATATAATACGTGTTAAGTATAAGAAAAAAGAAGAGGTAAAATATGTTGGCCATTTAGATACAATGCGTACATTTATGAGATGCTTAAAGAGAACGATAATACCTCTAGAATATTCAAAAGGTTTTAATCCTAGAATAAAAATATCTTTTGCACTTCCTTTAGGTGTTGGTGTTACTAGTGATTCGGAATATTTTGATTTAGAGTTAACTGATAAAATGAATATAGATATGTTCATTGGTGAACTTAATTCTGTTTTGCCAAAAGGCTTTAAGGTTGTTTCAGCTTTTTATCCTGAAGATACTAAAAAAAGTCTTATGTCGCTCGTTAAAGAAGCAGTTTATGAAATTAAGATTAGGGATGAAATTGATTTTAATAAAATAAATGATTTGTTTATGCAAGATGAGATTTTATTAGATAAGACTTCTAAGAGTGGAAAAAACACAGAAAAGGTCGATATAAAGAAAAATATTATTGATTTTGAAATTAAGCAAAATGTATGTATTTTTCACGTTACAGCAGGTAGTGTGAATAATGTAAATCCAAATAGTTTAGTGGAGGCTATTGATTTATATGTGAAGAAAATAGAAGATTTTGATATAAATCGTAAAGAACTTATATTAGCTTCTGATTAAAGAAAAAACCAGGTTTGTCAATTGTCAAACCTGGTTTTAAATTATCTTTTATTCGTTTAGAAGATTCATCTGGTCGTAGTAGTCATTGTTCTCGTGGTGTTTTGTACGTTTGATGCGAGAGTCGAAAAAGGTAGCTTTTACATTGGCAGTGACCTGTTTTTCGTTTGTCTTGATTCGATATTGCCAATATTGCTTCTTTGTGCTTTTAGTAGTTGGCTTGATTTTCTGATTAATACGTTTTTCTACCCAGTCGCAATCGGGTTTTACGAGATGGTACTTACGTGCCATTCTTCTGTTAAAGCGTCGCTTCGAACGGTCTTTTATAGGCGATACGTTATTTTCGACAATTGAAATAGAACGCAGGGCATTTTCGAATTCATCGTCGGACATCTTCGGGGTAGTAACGAGTTCAAACGATCGAGAAATGGCCATATTCATCAAATCCTCCTTTGAAATGTCTGCAAAATCGATGTAAATGCGAGAAAGGTTCTCACAATCTTTACGAGTAAGCAACTCAGGATCGTATTTCAAAGTAATCAGGCTGAGAAATTCCTCACGGGTAAAGCTCGAATAGTCGATCCGATTAGTCACACGAACACCCTCCTTTAATAAAGTATGTAAATTAGGTACAGCAGTTATTATAACACGATTTACATAATATTGCAATAATTTAATTGACATTACTACTTATTTTTCGTATAATTAGTTCCGTGACTAGATGTGGGTAAGTTGGATTATCAATAATTTGGTGATTAAAGAAAGGAGGAGGACCGCCATGAGAAATGACGAGTCCGAAGCTAGGATGTTTTGGGATACTGGGATTTCTACGAAGTATGCTTCTAAGCTTACGTGCAAGGATGTTAGGGAGTTTGTTGAGAATGAGCTTAATTTAAAGTGTGGTAGAATTACTAAGGTAGGTATTAATTCGAGATATGGTATTGATTTCGTAATTAGGAAACCTTTTAGCTTTGTCAAGAATCCTTTTTGGGCAGACTCTTTATATATTGGACCGATTAGTGTGAATAAGATTGTTTTCACTGCGTATGACTTTAAATTTGATTTACCTAATGAGTGTTTTATATCCGAAGCAGATAGGCAGTCTTGGATTGATTATATGGCTAGTAAGTTTGGAAAAGGGTATAATGAATTTATGCTTGTATATTCTGATAGCGAGTGAGAAAGAAAAACTGCATATAATTTTGTGACTCTGGACGTTTTGATAAAACTTTTAGTAGCAATTTTTGTCAAGGTAGTATGGCTGGCGCCATCTCCACCTTGACAAAAATTGCTACTAAAAGTATTATCATACCTTACAACTAATTCAAGTTTGAACTGAAATAGATATTTAACAAATTTAGTATAAGTGATTTAATGGGGCTTTACAAGTTAAATTTTTTTAGAGGTTTATGTTGATTATTTTCTTATATTTTTGTAATATATAGAGGTATAAAATGTACGAAAAGAGGTAGTGATATGGATCATTATTATTCAGCAAATCCAGAATCTGAATCTAATGAAAGAGAAATTAAATATGAGTTAAAGGATAGGACTTTTAAGTTTATAAGTGATAATGGCGTTTTTTCAAAGGAGCATGTGGATTTTGCTACTGATTTTATGCTTAGGACTATTATTGATGATGAACTAGAGGGAAGTGTGCTTGATATGGGATGCGGTTATGGGGTTATAGGGATTACTGTTTCAAATTTGTGCTCTAAGGTTTCTAGTGTCACATTGTGTGATATAAATAATAGAGCGATTGATCTTGCTACTAGAAATGCTGAAAGAAATAAGGTGGTGAATGCTAAGATTTTTGCTTCTGATGGCTTTGCAAATGTAGAGGGACGTTTTGATATTATAATTACAAATCCACCAATTAGAGCTGGTAAGGCTGTTATATATAAGATGTATGAGGATGCAAAGGAGCATTTAAATGATGGCGGAAGATTTTAGTTGGTTATAAATAAAAAGCATGGTGCTCCAAGTACGATAAATTATTTAAATGAATTATATAGTGAGGTAGAGGTACTTGATAAAAAGGCTGGGTTTAATGTGATTAGATGCAAAAAATAAAAATATTTAAAAATTTTCTTGACATGGCATATAACTCTTGTTATAATCAATATTGTTCTTAAGAAATGCGGGTGTAGTTCAATGGTAGAATTCCAGCCTTCCAAGCTGACTACGCGGGTTCGATTCCCGCTACCCGCTCCAATAATAATTTTTGTTGAACTTTTTGAAAGTTAATGAGAATTAGATGAATTATAAGTCGATTTGAATCGGCTTATTTTTTTGCTTTTTGAAATTATGTGGAATTGTGCTCTTTGTCAATAGTTGATGCAGAGCAATTTTCAGGTTACTCCACCCCAACTAAAATTATAGAACCTTATTTACAATTGTTATGATTACTGAATTTTCGTCAGAAGAACAAAATAAGGTTACAATGTTTTTAATAAATTCTATAAAGTGGTGATTGATAAACGCAAACGCAAGTTCTGTAATTTGAATGGAAGGTGTGATAATGTTGAATAAAAAAATTAATAATAAAACTTTTGAAAGTATAAAACATATTGATGAAAATGGTATTGAATTTTGGTATGCAAGAGAACTTATGAAAGTTTTAGAGTATTCAAAGTGGGAAAATTTTAGAAAAGTAATAGATAAGGCAATGATTGCATGTGAAAACAGTGGATTTTCAATAAAAGATTGTTTTCCCGACGTCAGGAAGTCAATAATTTCTGGAAAAGGAAAAGAGGATTTTATTGAAGATTACAGATTAAATCGATATGCTTGTTATCTAATAGCACAAAATGGCGATACTAGAAAAAAGGTTATTTCTCTTGCACAAACATATTTTGCGGTGCAAACAAGAAAAATGGAGATTAATGAAAAAGAATATGGATTACTTAGTGAAGATGAAAAAAGATTTTATCAAAGAAATTTGACTAAAAAAGGAAACTATTCTTTAAATCAGGTTGCCAAGAATGCAGGAGTGAAGAACTTTGATAAGTTTCATAATGCTGGTTATAAAGGCTTATACAATGGTGAAACAGCTGATGCTATTGCTAAAAGAAAAGGTTTGAGATATAGAGAAGAAATTTTGGATAATATGGGAAGTGACGAATTAATTGTAAATCTGTTTAGAATATCACAAGCTGAACAAAAACTCAGAAAAGATAGAATACAAGGCGAAAATGAAGCAAATATGACTCATTATGAAGTTGGTAAAAAAGTTAGAAATGCAATTGCTGATATTGGCGGAACAATGCCGGAAGATTTACCAACACCAAGAAAGAGCTTGAAACAATTGGAAAAAGAAAGTAAAAAAGAGTTAAAAAATAAAGACAAAACCTGAGTGAAATAACAAATGAGAACGAATCTCATTAATATTCAAGAACAGCATTGATAACCATTATCTT
>CAKMMH010000113.1 GCA_927798255.1 uncultured bacterium
TATTTCATCTTCTAAAGTTATTAAATTTTCATAATTACTTATTTTATTAAAATTTAAATTTATTTATCCTTTAATATTATGTTCTTTTAAAAATTTGCTATATATTGGAATATTTTGCATAAAATCATCTAAGCTTTCATTTATATTTAATACTACACTTTGACTTATAACCTTTGCTTCAATTAATTTTTTTTCTTTATTATTGTTAAGAAAATTTGGATGCAAAAATGTCCCTACGATAAATGTTATAATAATTAACATTAACGCTGTGTATTGCATGTAAAATGTGTTTTTAGATATTAAATTTTCATTCATATATAAAAACTTTTTTTAAGCTGCCGGCATAAAACTTTGAAGCCTTTGTTCAATAATAAGTGGGCTTTCTTGCCTTGCTAAACTTAATATTCCTTCAATAGTAATTTTTCTAAGTAAAATTTCGCTTGCATCAATATTTTTAATTTTTCCAGCAAGTGGAATAAAAACCATATTAGCAAGCACTGCTCCATAAAAAGTTGTTAATAGTGCTACTGACATCGCAGGGCCTACTTTGCTTGGATCATCTAAACTTCCTAACATATTTACAAGCCCTAGAAGAGTTCCTATAAGTCCCATTGCTGGGGCGTAACTTCCCATAGTTTCAAAAACTGCAATACCTTTTTGATTTTCTTCGCTTGTAATATTCATTTCAGTTTCAAGAATTTTTTTAATATCATTTTCTTGTTGACCATCTACTACTAATCTCAAAGCTTTTTTAAAGAATGGGTCTTTTGTTTCTTCTGCGACATCCTCAAGCACAAGAAGTCCTTTTTTTCTTGATGCATAACTTAAATTAACTAGCTCATCCATTCTTACCCTAGCATCAGTATTTGAAGAATAAAGAACAGAATTTATTGAATGAAGAGTCTTTTTAATATCAGAAAATGAGAAATTTATAAGCATTGCAGCAAAGACGCCACCAAGAACAATTAGAATTCCGCTAATACTTATAAAATTGATAAAATTCCCTTGAATTACTACTCCTAAGAAAATTATCAAAAAAGAAAGCACAAAACCTAGCATCATACTGCCATTAATTTGACTTTGAGAAGTTCTGTAATTATCGTAATTATTATCTAACCTATTAAAATTCATAGCTTTTTCCTTTACATAAAACTACTACAAGTTAATATATGCAAAAGTTAAGCCAAAATATTTAAAAGCCAAAATATTTAAAAGAATGTAATGAACTTCTAAAAAAGTCATTTTTACCGGATAGAAATTGCTAAATTTTATAACATATTGAAGTTTAAAGATAATTATAAAATAATAAGGTTCATGTTCTTCATTTAACATCATTAAGAGATTAGAACAATTTAATATCATTAATTCTAGAAACTAATTCTTTTACACCTTGTGATAAATTAAAACTCTCTACCATTTCATTAAATTTACTAACATCGTTTTCAAAATCTTTTTTTATGTAATCCTTTATAAATTTATATGAAAGATAGTTAAGCTCTGTATATTCTTCCTTATATGTTCCTAACGTTAATGTTACTTTATTTTTTATACACAAATCTTGAATCTGAGTTGCAAGTCTATCTAAATCATTTTTAATTTTTAAAAGCTTAGCTATCCCCTCTTGTTCCTCTTCTTTACTTTCAAAATAAACATCACATGTAAGTACATAACTTACACATGAATTTACTGTCATATTATATAATAATGCTAAAATCTTTATATCATCACAATTCATAAAAACTTACTCTTATCCATTATACAAGAAACCTACAATACTAAAATTTAATAATAAAAGTATTGGAATTACTAAAAGCAAGATAAAAATCTTATAAACAAAACAAAAATTTTTATCTTCAACTAAAATTTCTTCATCGCTGCTCTCACTTAAAAACATTGTTTTTGCTATTTTCATATAATAATAAAAAGAAACTACACTATTTAACACACCAATTAACGCTAAGCTTAAAAAATAATAACTTGCAAATCCAAAATCTTTAAATGAAAGCGCCCTTTCTATAAGAGAATCAAAAAGTAAAAACTTACCACTAAAGCCCCCAGTGGGCGGAAGCCCCGCAAGAGAAATTATAGCTATAAACACACAAACTCCTATTAATGAAAACTTTTTTCCAAGTCCTCTTATATCAGCTAAATAAATATCTTTTTTATCCTTAATATTTTCTACAAAATTAATGAACGCAAATACTAAAAAATTCATAAAAAGATAAACAAGTAAATAAAATATAACTGCTTTAATAGCTAATTTATTTCCAGAAGAAAGTGCTAAAGCCATATAACCTGCATGTGCTATCGACGAATATCCCATAAGCCTTTTTAAATTATCTTGCTTTATAGCAACAAAATTTCCATAGCACACACTACACACTGCTAACAAACCTAGAATTATTTGAAAAGAATTTACGCTCACTCCATTCCAAAAATATTCATACCATAGCCCTACAGGAATTAATAGCACTCTTAATAAAAATGAAAATCCAGCTGCTTTTGATACAACTGATAAAAAAGCGCTAACACATGTAGGCGCTCCTTCATAAACATCTGGCACCCAAAAATGAAAAGGGAATAATGAAATTTTATAACCAATTCCAACAAAAACTAATAAAAGTGATATTATTATGCTTATAACATTTGTTTCTAATGTTAGCATATCAGAGATTATATACGTCATTTGGCTTATATCTATTGTTCCCGAAAGTCCATAAAGATAACTAAAGCCTAAAATCATTAACGAAGATGAAACACCACCAAAAAGTGCATACTTTAACGCTCCCTCTTTTGATTTTTTTGTATCATTAAGTCCTGCAAGAACATAAGAAGAAATAGAAAGCATTTCAAAAGAAAGATAAAATAAAATAATATTATTTGAAGATACTATTAGACTTGCGCCAAGAATTGCGCCAAGAAGTAATGT
This sequence comes from uncultured bacterium, assembly GCA_927798255.1. Lineage (GTDB taxonomy): Bacteria > Bdellovibrionota_C > UBA2361 > UBA2361 > CAKMMH01 > CAKMMH01. Next base: position 2,930 of record CAKMMH010000113.1, read on the forward strand.
GTAAAATTCTCCTGTCTTTTTATTATTTAAAAAATTTTTACTTTTTGAAATAAAAATTGTAACAATACCACCAAATAAAAATAATAATTTAAATACGACTGAAACATTATCAAGAATAATATTTGAATTTAAAAAAAATTGTTCTTTTAAATAATAATTAATATTGCAAACTACACTTAAAATCGAAAGCAAAAGCACACTAAGACTTACTCTTGATATAAATTTTTTTGAATTTGAATCATTTAAAAATATATCAAGTAAAATAATAAAAATTATTCCAACACTTAATATTACCTCTGAAAGAATTCCTAACAATACATTCATAAACATTACATACCTTTTAAATATTAAAAATTCATAATATATTTATACATTTCAATAAATGGCATATATTCATTTATTAACAAACTTGGAAATCCCCCTAAAACAACGCAAAGTATAGCAAGTGGAATAAGAGTACATTTCTCTACTAAAGTTACATCTAAAAACTTTGCATACTCCTCTTTCTTTTCGCCAAGAAAAACTTTTTGCATAGTAAGTAAAATATATGTAGCAGTTAAAAGCATTCCAAGTCCTGCTATACATGCCATGATTTTACTATACGAAAACACTCCAAGAAATGTTAAAAACTCACCTATAAATCCAATAAGCCCCGGAAGTCCTAAAGAAGCAAAAAATCCAACCATTGAATATGCAAAATATTTTGGCATCACATGCGCTATTCCTCCAAAGCGAGCGATTTCTCTGTGATGTGCCCTTTCATAAATAACTCCAACTAAAATAAACATCATTGAAGCCGATATTCCATGAGCAAAAATTTGAAACACTGCTCCATTTACCCCCTCTTCTTTCATAGAAGCAAGACCTAAAAGAACATATCCCATATGACTTACCGAACTATAAGCAACAAGCTTTTTAAAATCTGTTTGTGAAAGTGCGCACAATGCCCCATAAATAATATTTACAACTCCTAAAATTGCTAAAAATAATTTTATACCATCTAGAGCCATAATCTCTGGGAAAAATGGAAAGTTTATTCTTAAAAAACCATATGCTCCCATTTTTAATAAAACGCCTGCTAAAATTACACTTATAGCAGTTGGTGCTTCAACATGGGCATCTGGAAGCCATGTATGAAATGGAAAAACAGGAAGTTTTACAGCAAATCCAATAAACAAAGCAAAAAATAAAAGATATTGTATTAATGAAATTTCTCCATATTGATAAAAAGGTTTAGCCTCTATTATTTTTGCAATATTAAACGCATCATTTGAAAAACCAAGTGCTTTCATTTTGTAATAATAAGCTAAGATTACAAGTAAAATTAAGACAGATCCAAAAAGCGTATATAAGAAAAATTTAATTGCTGCATACATTCTATTTTTACCGCCCCAGATTCCTATTAAAAAATACATAGGAAGAAGCATTATTTCCCAAAACACGTAAAAAAGAAACATATCACCTGCGACAAATACACCATTCATTCCACAAAGTAAAAGTAAAAATAACGCATAAAATCCTTTAATATTATTTTTTATTGAATTTGAAACTAAGACTGCAATACTTGAAAGAAATCCTGTTAAAATTAAAAGTAGAACGCTTAATTTATCTACGCATAATCTATAATATATATTAAATGTATCAATCCATTTAAGCTCTAAAAAACTATTTTTGTCATATCCAGCATAAAGAGAGGGTTCTTTAGGAGCGATTATAGGAAAAGCATTGTAATTTTTAAGTAAATAACATGAAAGGATAAAAGAAATCAATGAAAAAATGAACGCAACACTCTTTATTGATTTTTCATACTTTTTATTAAGACATAGTATAAAAAACGCCCCAACTAATGGCAAAAAACATATTAAACTTAAAATATATTTATCCATGACTTACCTAAATAATAAAAAACACACCTATTATTAAGCATAAACTTAAAAAACTATAAAATATGTAATCCCTAACGTTCCCTGTTTGAATTAAAGAAAAACATTCACCTTTTTTCTTAATGCATTTTGCAATTCCTAATACGCAAAAATTATCTACAAATTTTTCATGAAATAGTTTTGACACATAAGAAAAAACATTTGTAATTTTTGAAGTAAAATTTATAGCTGCATCTATTACATATTTATCAAATAACAAAGCACATTTTGATAGCACAAAGACTAATTTTATAAATGTTACGTTGTATATTTCATCTATATAGTATTTATTTAAAACTAATTTGTAACATCTAGGAAACGCTAATTTTAACTTCTTACTAGATAAGATTGTCCCTTTATTTTTTCTTTCATAAAAAAATAAAAATGAAGTAAAAAGTCCTAACACTGTAACAAGAATTGAACTAATAAGTGCTATATGATGTGCATTATGAAGTTTTACACTATCAAAATTTACTAAATTTTTACTACTAAAAGAGACTGCGAAATCTTCATTAAAGAAATTGTTAAACCATGAAAAATTGAAACCACCGGCAAAGATTGCAAAAAGCGCTAAAACTCCAAGTGGTACACTCATTGAGATAGGAATTTTTTTTGCATCATTAAAAAGATCATCATCTTTTGGCTCTCCAAAAAAAACTTTAAAAATCTGTCTAAACATATAAAAAGAAGTTAAAAATGTCGTTAAAATTGCGGCAAAAATTAAAAAGAAATGTCCATTTTGTTTATAGAAATAAAGAGTGTCACCAACTATTAAATCTTTTGAATAAAATCCTGCAAAAAAAGGAAATCCACAGAGTGATAATGTAAAACAAATATAACAAAATGTAAGAAATGGAAATTTTTTTGAAAGTCCACCAAACTTATTCATTGACTGTGTGTGATGCATTACATAAATTATAGCCCCAGCTCCTAAGAAAAGTCCTGCTTTAAAAAATGCATGTGTTGTAAGATGAAATATGCTTGATGTATAACTATTTACTCCAACAGCTAGCACCATAAGTCCAAGCTGACTAATTGTTGAATAAGCAAGCACCTTTTTAATATCATCTTGGCATACTGCAATAGTTGCTGCAAAAAGAGAAGTGAAAGCTCCCGTATATGCAATAAATAAAAGTGCATTTGTGTCAAACACGAAAAATAATCTTACAAGTAAGTATACACCAGCTGCAACCATAGTAGCTGCGTGAATTAGTGCGCTAACAGGCGTTGGCCCCTGCATAGCATCTGGAAGCCACACGTGAAGTGGAAACTGTGCACTTTTTCCTATA
>CAKMMH010000114.1 GCA_927798255.1 uncultured bacterium
CCTTTACTACTTAAACTTTTTGAAAGTGCTAATATATCAGAGATTTTTATTGTTACTAAATTACTAACATCTGGCAAAAAATTTAAAATTAAAACACTAGCACTACTTTTTTCATTAGTACAACCTGCAGAGGACACATATAAATATCTTGAATCAACACTTTGATTGTTAGTTTTTCCCCTTTTTAATAATTTATTTACTTCTTTTTCTGATAAAAATGTTAGTACTCCTTTTACATTTTTTTCTAAAACTGCAGGACAAGTAGTATCTATTTTAAAAGTAATCGCTTTCTCACCATCTATTATAGAAAGAGGTAATCTTAAATCTGTAACTTTAGTGTTAATAAATATCCAATCAAATGCACCGTCTGGTGATTTTCTGCTATCAAATTTTAATTCTGATTCTGGTTCTTTAGGCTTCTTGGGAAGAGAAAACATTATTATAATACTTTAATGCAGAAAAGAATATATGCGTGACAAATAAAGTTAATAAGTAGTTATCCTTTCCTAATAAGAATAACTACCTATATTTCTGTTTATTAGTCTTTATCTTCTCTTGAGCCTAAAACTTCTTTTGTTTTTCCATCAACTCTAACATTGTAAACTCTACCTTCTTTTAGAATTTTAACCTCAAAAGTTGGTGTAAAAGCGTCATCATCAATTGAAGCTTCTAATGCCTTACCATTTAAATTGCTTTCGGCAGCTTGGATAGCATCAACTAAAGAAATTTTTGCTTGATTTAACATGTCAATTTCGTCTCTATCGCTCGCAAAAACATTTTGAGCTGAAAAAAGAACTAATAACATAACTAACAATTTTTTCATTTTATTCCTCCTATTATTTTTAATTAAAAATTATTAAGCAATTTTAATATCTGTATCTTTTTGTTCTTCTAAAATTTGCTCAACTTCTTCAATAAGAGAGCCAATTGCAAAAGCCCAAACATATTGCCCTGCTTTCTCTCCTGTTAACACCTCTGCAATTTGACTTTTATCTTCAATTCTATGCTTTATAAAAAGCTGCCTTCCATCTGTTAAAAGCACCATATCTCTTGGATTTTTATAAAGTGCTGGAATTTTCTTTCTAAGATAATCAATACCACGTCTAAATCTATGTACAGGAAGCCCTTCATCTTTCATTCTAAAAAGCCAACAAAGCAAAATTAAATCTGAATATGAATATTTTCTTCTTTGCCTAATAAATCCTTCACCTGTTGGTGGTACTAAATTTGTGCGCGCATAATAATTTAAAAGCGCTAAACCAATCTTTTCATGCCCTTTAGATAACTTCCTTAAAATTGCCTGAACATCTTTTGCTGTGAAATCTCTATTTATCTTAAGTATAGTCATGTACTAATCCTAAAAAAACATCTTTAAGAAAACATTATTATTTTTTTTAAAAACAATAAAAAATCTAAAACACTTACTGACACGTGTCAATTGTTTTTTATTGTGCATTAACTAACTCACAACCTGCTTATAACAATCTTATAGTAATAATCGTTTATTTATGCTTTTTAAAGTAAATAAAACATAATTTTATTACAAGATGTATTTATATCTAAAAATGTGTACTGATTATTTATCGAACTTTTTTGGTAAAATCTTAAATAGCTTTTCGTTCCTTTAACCATTCATCAAAACTAGATAATGCATAAAGAGATGCTAGTTTATCATTTACTCTATTTGTAACGGCTTTTTCAAAATTTATAGAAGATATCATCCCTTTCATATTGCTTAATGATTTTCTTGCTTCTTCCTCTATTTCACGTAAAAATTTTTCATCAATTTCCTTTCGTATTTCATCAATTTGACTATTTCTCTCTTCCCAAAATACCTTTTGTAATTGTTCCCTATTTTCACTTTTTGATTTTTTTACATGTTTAACTTCATGTTCTACATCATCTTCCTTAATACTAAATTTAGGTGGTAAATAAAAAGTATCTTCTTTTTCTATAGCCCTATACAAAAAACCTACTGGGCTTTTGCTAACTAAAACACTCTTTATACCAACTAAATAATCGTAGTATTCAATTATTTTAGAAATTTTATTTAAATTTTTTAATGTTTTTTCCTTTAAAAGTTTTAAAGACTGGGTTTCTTTTATTTGCCTTTGCTTCAATTTTTCTATTATTTCATTTTTTAATTTCGTTAATGGGTCAAGTTCAGTTATATCAATAACTTCATTTTTAATACCAGTTATACCAGAATTACCTTGCGCAAATGAGTAAGTGTCATATTCATTAAAAACTTCTTTTTGATTTTCTTCTTTTAAATTTTGCGTTAATTTAGATTGTTCTGTTGATGAAATTCCACTAGCTAAACATAATTGACTAGTGCTTGTTCTATAAATGATTATTTGTGAATTTTTTCCCTTACCTGTGAACTCGAATTTTTTAATAAAATTTTTTTGCAAAAGTTCTTCTAATGCTGGATTTATTTGTTGTTTTAAAGAGCTTGCATATTTAAAGTTTCTACTAATACCTATTTTTTCATACGCTAATTTAAATAAATCTAGTTCGATTACACTTTTATAGTAAAAATACTTATCAAGATATCTATACAATCTCTTAGAAACTGCACTTTTTAAACTTAAATAAAAATCTAAATCAAGCTTTTTAATATAACCTTTTTGAAATGACTCAAACATCTCATCAGACCAAATAAAAAAGCTTGGTTGATTTTGCTCCCCCCTTCCACTGTTAATTTCATAGGCCACAATAATACCAAAATTTTTTGTGCAATTTTCTTTTGTCTTGTTATCATAAAATGCATTTGCTGCCTTAATACGTACGCCACTAAGTCTATCTAAAGATTTTTGAAGTCGTTGATAACTTCTTCCCTCTGTTGTCCAGTTTAAAATTTTTAATAGTTCATATCTTGTAAATACAACTTTTGGATTTTCAAATTCTTTATCTGCAGTTAACTTTAAAAGTCCCATAAGGACTTCATCATCTGAAGATGTTGGAAGTCCAAATTTATCTGCTCCAGTTATTATCCATTTTCTTGTGATTGGTTTTTTATCTTGCGTGTAAATAGTATCCTGGAACTCCAGAGTTTTTATATTAGGATTAACACGAGTAGATAGAACTGCTAGAGGGAACTCAGCTAAGTTCATTTCATCTCTTGAAAAAGTAATTGTTTTAGAAGATTTTTTTTCTTTCATAAAAAATTTTTTAAACTTTTATAAACATACTTACTTTTTGTTAGTTTATCAAGTTTTATATAGTTTACTAGTTATATAGTAAGCGAAAATTTTTAGTAATATTTTTAGAAAGTTATATACGATTTTTTATTTGAAATCACTATAAAATTTCTTTGATTTCACGATATATTAAAGCTCAAATCACGTTTTTTATTATTTCATTGCACTAATAACTTTATCTAGATTCACGATTAACCTTATTTCAAAGCACGAATTTAATTATTTGGTTTCACGTTTTAGTTTTTTCATTTCACAATAGACTAGATTTTTCTTTCAATTCACGATACAATATTTATGTCAAATCACGAATATTTGTCTACGAATTTTTTCTTGTTATTTTAGCATGTTACCAAAAAGCTTGATAGTTTAAATTACTTAAAGTAAGGTCTTTTGACGTGAATTGAGATAAGATTTTGTTCGTGTTTTGATATAAGTTTTTTATATACAAATGCTTTTTTTTATTATAGAATTTCACTATATAGCTTATATTTATAGCTTATATTTTATCCATTTTGGGGAGGATTTTAGGTGACCAAAATAATAGCAATAATCAACCAAAAAGGTGGTGTTGGAAAAACTACAACTACTGTAAATTTAGGTGCTGCTTTAGCTGAAAAAGGTAAAAAAGTTTTACTTTTTGATATGGATGCTCAAAGTAATATGACAACTCATCTTGGGGTCGGTGTTCAAGAAGGTGATTTTCAAGAAGGAATCGAAGATGTTGAGTATCCATCAAGTTATGATATTTTAAAAGGTTCAAAAACAGTAGCAGAATGCGTTGTTCATAGATCAAAGAATCTTGATGTAGTCCCTTCTAGTTTATCACTTAGTGCAGCAGATTTAGAGCTTGGTGGAGTTGTCGGGCGTGAGCTTATCTTAAAAAGGGCTTTAACTAATATACAAGATAATTATGACTATATTATTATAGATTGTCCTCCTGCTTTAGGTCTTCTTTCATTAAATGCACTTGCTGCAGCAGATAGCGTTATAATTCCGGTTCAGAGTGAATATCTTGCACTTCACGGAGTAAGACAGTTACTTGATACAATTGAACAAGTAAAAAGTGTTTTTAATCCAGTACTTAGAGTTATGGGGGTTTTAATTTGCCTTCATGATATTAGAAAAAAATTAGCTAGAGCAGTATCTGATACAATTAGAACTTATTTTGGTGATTTAGTATTTGAAACAGTTATAAAAACAAATGTTGCTCTTGCTGAAGCTCCTTCAGATGGAAAGACAATTTTCGAATATGCTCCAAGAGAAAGAGGCGCAGACGATTATAGAGAATTAGCAAATGAAATTGAAAGTGGTAAATTTTAAATAGGGAGTATGAATAATGGCTTTTAAAAAAATTAACTTAGCAAATAATCCTCTTTTTGTTGGACCTACTTTAAAAGAAAGACAAGAAATTTCAGTACCTTATAAAGAAATTTTAGTTGATTTAATTAAATTTGATGAAACTCAACCAAGAAAAGAATTTAATGAAGAAAAATTAAAAGAATTATCTGAATCGATTAAAATTTACGGGATATTACAACCACTTACTGTAAGAGAATCAAAAGATGGGTTTATTTTAGTAGCAGGAGAAAGAAGGTTAAGAGCTGCAAAACTAGCTGGACTTCAAAAAGTGCCAGTAGTTGTTAATAACTCAACAGATGATGAAAAAATTCTTGAAATTCAGCTGGTTGAAAATTTACAAAGAGTTGATTTAAATTCATATGAAAAAGCAATTGCAATTGCAGCTTTAAGAGATTCTTATAATTTAAGTGTAAGAGATATTGCTGCAAAACTTAGTATTTCCAAAAGTGCTGTTCAAAGATCACTTGATATTTTAAATTTACCTGATGATTTAATAGAAGCTCTAAAAAAAGGATACTCTGAATCAAAAATATTTTTACTTGCAGATATCCCTACAAAAGAGCAAAGAGCAGTATATCTAAATGAATTAAACTTAATTTCAAGAGATTCACTAAAAACTGCTGTTAAATCTTCTAAAATGCCTAAAAAAGAAAAAATTAGTAAAGCTTTCCGTGCAGAAGATCAAAGAGTTGAAAGCGACATTCAAAGAGCTTTAGGCGTTAAAGTAAAGGTAAATCGCACTCCAAATAGTAATAGTGGAAAATTGATTTTAGAGTTTTATACCGATGATGATTTCCAAGTAATTTACAGAAAATTAATGTCTGATATTTAGTTTTAAGTTAAATTCAATATAATTTAAAAATTTAGGTTTCGGATTACTAATTGCAGATATTTTATCACTCAAAAACTGAAATCGTAGCGTTTTTGTCTAAAATATAATTGCCAAATTCCGGTTTTAGAAATCATTTTTCCTTGAATACCCACTTATAGCTCCTAATGGCAATTACTTTTTTATTTTTTAATCATTTATATACAACCCTGAAGTGACTCCTTATACGAACGAAATGAGCGATATTGTTTGATTCCAATGCACACGAATGTGTTATTGGATAAGTAGATTGTCACTGTTTTATTCTCGCTGTAGTCGAGTGTCTTGTTGTGTCTGAAACCAAATTTAAATTTAGAAGATAGAACTGTCCCACGGTGGGACAGTCAATGGCAATTTGTTGATTATAAGAAAAAATATATTAAATATAAAGAATAAGTAGCTAAAATCTAGCTTTTTGATTCTAATTATAGTTACTTTATTTCTCAAAGCTGAAATCTAGGTGTTTCTATCAAAAACTTGGTTGCTAAATGACGACTGTGAGAGCATCATTGCTTGTTTTTTGTTGAACCCAATTTAAATGGACATATATTTATATAACAAAGCATAATGCACAGTTTTGCATACGCAAAATTGCTTGCCTACTTTGCTAACCGAACACTTGCGAACCTCAATAACTGCGCGTGTTACAAATGTATATGTCTTTACTCAAAGAAAATCTTTTGTTGGCTAAAC
>CAKMMH010000115.1 GCA_927798255.1 uncultured bacterium
TCAGACTCTCTATGAAAACACCAAAGACTTTTATTTATGTATTATTTATATCTATTTTTATTTGGACTTTTGAAGCCTTAATATTTTACTACGGACTTGTGATTTTTGATTTACCAAAATCATTTCATTTAGCATGCTTTGTTTTAGGGACTGTAAATTTAGCAGCACTTGTTCCTAGTAGCCCAGGTGCAGTTGGACTTTTTGAAGGGACAGCTATTAAAACATTAGAAATTTTTGGTGTTAGCATGCCACTTGCGCTTGCATATTCAAGCGTTGTTCATGCATGCCAACTTATTCCTGTTATTTTTATAGGAATCGGATTTATGAAATATTTTGGCCTTAAAAGCTTAAAAATTAGTTAAATTAATACTATAATTGATATAATAAAACTAAATATAAAATAAAAAGCGAAAGATAATTTGAAGTTGTTTAATGATATAATGAAGAATAGTATAATAAGTTTTACGCCATCATATCAAAATTATCTTTGGGGAAAATTACCTCAAGATTCTCTTGTGTGTCGCTACTTAGATAAACAAGAAATTTTAGAAGATGTTCCTTACGCAGAGCTTTGGCTTGGAGCGCATCCTAAAGCCTCTGGGATTATTGACGGTTCTTTATCTCTTAATAAACATATAAACGATAATGTTGTGTCTTGTCTTGGTGATTCTTTAGAACTTTTTGGTGCAGAGCTTCCATTTTTATTAAAGATATTATCAATAAATCGCCCACTGTCTATTCAAGCTCATCCTGATAAAGAACTTGCCGAAATTTTACACAGCCAGCGTCCAGATATTTATCCAGATAATAATCATAAGCCTGAAATGGCAGTAGCACTTAGCACGCTTGATTTACTTGTTGGGTTTAAAGACCCAAAAGAAATTTTAAGTAATATGGAAGAATATCCAGCTATAAAGATTGCAGCTGATTATGTAGACCCGACAAAAGATTTGAAATTATTTTTTAAGAATATAATGGATTACCCCAAACTTGGACTTCCTAGCTTATTTAATTCAATTAAAAGAAAATTGATTTCTAAAGATGCATCAAAATTAAAAATTGAAGAACAATATTTTTTAAAAACTTACAAAGAAGATTTCCCTGATGGCGACCATGGACTTTTCGGATTTTTTATTTTGCAATTTATTAGACTTCAAAAAGGTGAGGCAATAGAAATTAAAGAAAATACTCCTCATTGTTATCTGTATGGAGATCTTGTGGAATGTATGGCAAATTCTGACAATGTTGTAAGAGCAGGACTTACGGGAAAGTATTGTGACGCAGATGTATTAATAAAAATGTTAAACTATGAAAATCAACTTCAAAAATTATTAACTAAAATAATTAAAATAGATAATTTAAAGATAACTGAATTTTTAACATCGTATAAAGAATTTAAACTAATAAATATAACAGGCTCATCGATGAATTATGAATTTTGTACTCGAAATAGGCCATGCATTATATTTAATCTTGAAGGGGCATTAGAATATTATACTGATAATTTAAAGATAACGACATGTCCTATAACAAAGGCACTTTTTGTACCCGCATCTACAAGTAATATAAATTTAAAACTAAGCGATGCAAATTTATTTATTGCATCGCCAAATTTTTAAAAATTTTACATTGTACTAATACTTGCATACTTCTTGATAAAAGAAAGATTTTCACTTCTTGATAATAATGGGAAGAATGTATAATCTCCATCTTTACATTCTAACGTAACAGTACCAAATGAAGTAATCGCAGCAATAGCAGCAACACCTTCAACTTTCACTACCGCAGGCCCCCCTGAGTCACCATAACAAGCATTTGTCTTTGTCGTATCATATCCTGCGACTAACCATATAGGTGTATTATGTGATACCTTCATATATGCTGCCTTTAATGTTCCCGAAGCTTCATTTTCATCACGACCATAACCATATGTCATTATTGTTGAACCAGCTTCAGGGATTTTACTAGTAAGGATAGCAACTGGTGCAATATTAGAAACATTATTTTTTAATTTAACAATAGCAACATCTAATCCCTCATCTACATTAAAATTATCTTGTACGTAATATTCAGAGGTATCAAGTTCTTCACCACCAGAAACGACAACTACTTTTGTAATAAATTCACCATACTTTAAATCTTTAAAACAATGACCTGCTGTAAGCACTGCCTTTGAATCAATTAATGTCCCAGAACAAAGATATATATCATTTTGATTTGTATGTATTAAAACTTTCATTACAGGACTTCCAGTAGATGAACATGCAACACCATTTATAATTTTTGTAGATTTGTTCTTTATAGCTCCGCAAATATCCTTGCTAGTATCATCATCGTCGTCATCATCATCATCATCGGGGTTATCCGGATCATCACCTTGTCCACCAGCACCAGTTTCACCACTAGGTAAATTGTTAGGTGGAATAACGTTATAACTTGTATCATCAAAAAATCCACTTTGATCAAATTGATTTCCCGAACTATTTCCATTACATGATGAAACTATAAAAGCAATTATTACAAATAAAATTATTCCAAAAATTTTTATCTTCATTTTAATATTCCTTCTCTTTATCCAGTAAGCACCTAATTTATTTGATGATACAATATTTCTAGAAGATTTAAATTTTTAATGAGTAATTTTTACTACAGAAAATCAAGTAGTTATAATACTAAAATAGGGCAAGAAAAAAGAAATGTTCTTTTTTACCTCGCCCTATTTAAAAATTGAATTCATTAAAATATTTTTATCTAACTACAAAATCACTTTTAGAAGTTAGAGTCTTAACAAACTCTGCAATCCATTTTGAAATTGTCTCTAAGTCTTTTAAATGACAAACTTCAACTTGAGTGTGCATGTATCTATTAGGAACACTAATACTTGCTGAAGCTATTCCACTTCTTGAAACTTGCATAGCACGCGTATCATTTCCCATAACATTAGGAGCAATATCCTTTTGATAAGGGATTTTATACTTATTTGCAGTTTGTAAAAGCTTTTCATATAAAACTGGATTACAAAGTGCGCCTTTAGCAATAGCGCCACCTTTTCCAAGCTCAATTTGAGGAATTTTCTTTTCGTTATATCCTGGGTTGTCAGTAGAAAAAGTAACATCAACACATATTCCAACAAATGGATCTATTCCAAAAGCAGAAGTTTGTGCGCCTCTTGTCCCGATTTCTTCTTGAACTGTACTTACTGCACAAAGTCCAACTTTCAAATTTGATTTAGCACATAACCTTAAAGCTTCCATTACACAGAACACACCAACTTTATCGTCAAGCGCTGGGCTAGAAATATATCCATTCTTAAGCTCAGTAACCCCTAATCTATATGTAACATAGTCACCTATTTCTACGAATTTTTCAGCATCTTTTTGGTTTTTTGCACCAATATCGATAAAACAATCTGCGATATCCACTTTCATAGCTTTTCTTTCTTCTGCTTTTTGCTTGTGAATTGGTTTTCGCCCAAAGACTCCTTGGACTTCACCCTTTTTACCATAAATTGTTACGTAAGCTCCTGGAGCTACACTTGCATCAATTCCACCAACAGAAGTTACATAAATAAAGCCATCAGGTGAAATATAACTTACCATAAATCCTATTTGATCACAGTGCCCGGCAAGCATTACCTTTTTTTCAGCATTTGGATTAAGTGTACAAATTAAATTACCATTAACATCACTTTCTATAGTATCTGCGTATTTTTCCATTCTCTTTCTTACTACGCGTTGCACAGGTGCTTCATTTCCTGTAGGAGAAGGAGTATTCAAAATTTCAAATAAAAAATCTTTAGATTCTTGTTCCATGTTCTTCAAACCTCAATAAAAATTAATAAAAAACTACTCTAACTATATGATACAAAAAATATAAAAAAGTATCAGTAAAAAAATTTAAATATTTAACAGATTTTCTTCTAATGTTAGAGTTAATCAGCAGTCAGCAAATCCGCTACTAGGTACCCGAAACCTACTTTCCCGTTTCCAGCCATCTAAAACCTGAAACTACAGCGGTTTTCCAAATTTCTACGACCATTAATAACTTATTATACTGTTACCTCTGTTAGCTTAATTTTCTACTGTTTCATTTAGAGCTTGCGTAATACTTTCAGAATTATCAAAAGTAAAATACTTATATATATTAGATACCAACAATCCAAAAATTGAAAAAGAAAAAATTGTTGCTGGATACATCCAAAGTAGCCCGACATATGATGAATTTGGAGTTTCAAAAACAGAAGATATTATAACCAATATATATGAAACAAATGACATTAAAAAAAGTGCATAAAATTGTCTTTGATGTACTCTCATAATTTTATAATAAAATATAAATGATAATAAACTTATAACAAAAAAAACTATTAACATTGTAAGACATGATATATGAGGATAAACATTAATTTTGTTAAGAATAAACAATAAAGCTTGTTTTATACCTGTCTCTTTAAAACTTAAGTTAAATGAAATGTTATTTATTAAATTATTTATAGAATCAAAAAAAGAAACTTTATTAAAAATGGAATCAATCCCTACTTGTGAAATGCTAAGACCAAAAAATGAAAAAATCATTACCTTTAAAAAAGAAAAAATTCTATTTAAAGCAAATCTTTTTTCCCATTTATAATAAAATCCATGATAAAAAGAAATTAACAGTGTAGTAAAAATAATAAAAAATATACTTCTATAAGAAATACTAAGTCTAAAAACTATCGCTAAAAATAAACAAAAAGTAATTTGTTTTTGAAGATAAGTCTTTTTTAACCTTTCTACTATTAGTAAGAAAGATAAAAGAGTCCCCGGAAGTAAAATTGAAAAGACATTAATTGTAACTAGATTAGATAAAGTGGCATAATAAGGACTTAACAATATAGAAAGTCCAGCAAAAAATGCCGCACAAAACGAAAACTCAATATTTAACCAAATTAATAAAAATGAAAAAGTTAAAATTAATAATACAATATTAATTTTCTCTAACAGCTCTCTTAATAAAACTTTATTATTAATTTTTAATGCACTTCTTAAAGCATTTATAAAAATTCCACTTAAAGCACAATTATAAAATTTGTCAGTTTTTTTCCTGAATAAACTTCTATCTTTATGATTATCAAATGATGATATTTCACTAACAAATTGATCATTTGCATATTTTACTTTTAAAATATCATCATTACTCTTAATTTTTAATGTGTTATAAGTAAAAGAGTTATATGCTAAAAAAATAAATAATACCAAGAAACTGATTTTTATTATCTTTAAAAGTGCATTCATTAAAAAAAACTTTATAAGATATTATTCTTTAACATTACTACCTTTTAAGAAATTTTTGATTCACAAATTTGCAGAAATTTTTCATCTTCAATTTTTTGAAGTACTTCTTCAATAAAAGCATTTAAAAGTATCCTTTTTGCAAGATCTTCACTAATTCCACGAGTTTCAAGATAAAAGAGTGCGTCTTTATCAAGCTCCCCAAAAGTTGCTCCGTGAGAACATTTTACATCGTCAGCAAAAATTTTAAGCCATGGCCTAGCAAACGCTCTAGCATCTTTTGAAAGCAAAATTGATTTGCAATTCTGAGATGCATCAATTTTTTCAAGCCCTTTATTCACGAAAATTTCACCTGTAAAATACGTCTTTGAAAAATCATTTAATACATATTTAAAATCTTCACTTGAATTTGTATAGCTAGCGCTATGATTTATATTAATAAAATTATCAACAAGTCCCTTATCACTTGAAAAATTTACAGATGATACATTCGAATTACTTTTTTCGTCTTCTAAATTTATTTCTATGTCTTGTCTAATCATAGAACTTGCAAAATTTAAATTTATTAAATTATAATTTGAAGATTTTTTTAAACTAACGTTACTATTTAAAATCACCTTATTATTTTTTGTTTCTATGTATCTATAACAGTCTAATTTGCTGTTATCATCAAGAGATATATATGAAACAGGAAGCAACAAGCTACTAATATTATTACTATTATCAAAAATCATTTCTGATAGCTTTAATGAAACTCCTTTATGAACATTTAGAATATATATAGGAGCGTTAACTGAACTATCTTTAGAATCTTTAATTTTATAACTTATTCTTAAAACATCGCTT
>CAKMMH010000116.1 GCA_927798255.1 uncultured bacterium
GAAAAAGAGTAAAGAAGATTACCAACTACTGTTAAATTATCTCCAAGTTCTGAAAAATCAACTTCTCTTACATCTTTATTTATTACTTCAAGTTTTGGAAATCTTTGTTTTAAATCGTTTGCAAATTTTTCTTCAATTTCAATTACCTTTATATCATTTTTTATTTTATAAAGTTCTTTTGTAAGCGCACCAAGCCCGGGGCCAATTTCCACGATATTTTCACTTTCATTTAAAGATGCAAAATTCATAATTGAATCAATAAGGGAATCATTAATTACAAAATTTTGCCCTCTTGATTTTGAGGCTTTTACATCTAATTCTTTTAATTTTTCTTTTACACGCATAATTTTAATATTAAATAATAATTTATTTTAGTGCACCCCTACGGGGTGCGTGATGTGAGGATGCATCCACATTCTGCCCTGGCACCACTTCGCTTACGCTTCGTTATGGGATACCCTTCGAGTATTACATGTCGAGTATTACATGCAACTATCCCCAAAGTAAGTAAAATTGTGCCGACGCTTGTTTCCTGCAACCTGCAATCAGCATTAAATTCTAGTATCTGATAGCAGAAAGCAGATAGTGGTTAGCTGATTTCTGTAGCAGCACAAAATTTCCTGATACCAGAATCCTGTTCCGAGCTTTTATATATCCCATCTTGGATAAACTTCAGCATTCAACTCAATAAATTTTTTCTCTAAAAACATCTTTGCAGCTAAATACGAAACCATTGCTCCATTATCTTGGCAATGAGTAAAATTAGGACAATATAATTTAACATTCCTTAATTCCCCTAATCTTTTTCTTAAGCATTTATTTGCAGCAACACCCCCTGCAAGTACTATGTTTTTAAAATCTGATGTCTTTAATATTTTTTTTGTCTTATATAAAATTGCATCTACAATCGAGTCCTGAATAGCATAACAAAGACTTGCCTTTACATAGTCATCTTTTAACTTATCTTCAAACTTTTTTACAAGAAGTGAAATAGCAGTTTTAAGTCCTGAAAAACTAAATCCTTCTGCTTCACGCATAACTTTTGGAAGATCAAAATTAATAAAGTTTTCGCTATCTTTATCTATACTATCTGCAAGCTTTGATAGCGCTGCCCCTCCTGGATATTCAAAACCTATAAGATTTGCAGACTTATCAAAAGCTTCCCCCGCAGCATCATCAATTGTTCTTGTTAATACTACCATATCGTTAAGAGAATTAACTTTAACAATTTCTGTATGACCACCTGATACGACAATTGCTAAAAATGGAAAATTAAGTTCTTCATTATCAAGCATGCTAGCCATAATGTGAGCTTTAATATGATGAACACCGATAAGAGGTTTATTTAAAGAAAAACTTAACCCTTTTGCAAAATTTACTCCCATTAAAAGTGAACCTTTAAGCCCTGGGCCTTCCGTAACTCCTATAGCACTAAAATCATTTGGCTTTAAATTATTTCTATTTAAAATTTCATTAAATAAAATAGGTAAATTTTTAAGATGAAGTCTTGAAGCGACCTCTGGAACGACCCCGCCATATTCTTTGTGAATATCTATTTGAGAAGATAGCACCTCATCAACTAAAAAAATCTTATCATTTTCTATTTTGCAAATAGCAATTCCAGTGTCGTCACAACTTGTTTCAATTCCTAAAATATAATCCATTTTTTAATTATACGATTTTTTTAGAAAATAAAAAATATTCTTGTATAAGATTTTAATTTATAGGAAAATATAGAAATAGTTTTATAATGCCCCCATTTTTTGGGGGGGAAGTTTTACACGCTGAGCAAAGGAGTTTTATGCTTATGCAACGCGACGAAGGTTTGTTTCCCCAAAAGGGTGTCCCCCTCGAGGAACATGGAAGTGGTAACGATTATTGGGATGATTGGAAAAAAAAGCGACAAGACGGATGGCGAAGAAGACGAGGCGATGAGCCTCGGAATCCAAGTCAAAACGCAGCCAAAGAGGAAATCCTCGAAAACGGCGGCCGCTGCGAATCTCTCAACAGTCCTAGCCGGAAAATGGCAAAACGTCTGAACGTTAAAGTCCAACCGACAAGGACTGAAAAAGTCCAAATCCGAAAGGGCAACAAGACGAAAACAAAGACTGTGAAGGTTCGCGCTCCCAAAAAAGGGACTGGTCGCAGATTGCGCGAGTCTAACCACCAGGAAGACTAGCGAATAATCGCCCTTTACTAAGTACCAAGCTCAGAGCGTCATAGGATTTTATCCTCATGGCGCTTTTTTTATATACCTTTTTATATACCTACTTCTAACATGAATTCAATTATCCACTTATTATTTTAGGTATTTTATTCTTTATATGTATTTTGCTTATTAATTTCAATTTTGAAAATATTAGGAAATTTTCTTTTAGTGATAATAATAAAATGATTGAAAAAATGAATGTCACGAGGCAAAGTTTTACTCCTATAAAAACCCTGACATTCATCCATCCCTTATCCAAAAAAATCATAATGAAAATCATAATGAAAATCATAATGAAAATCAAAAGATAAGAGATATATCAGTTAAAGCTAAGAGAGAATGTGTGCTAGAATCACCGCAGAACACGTCCCTGTTTGCACAAGAAGCGCATGACCCGAGCGGGCGAGTAAACGCTGTTTACGCTCTTGAGACGTTCGAGAATGAGTTCTTTAGTGAGATGAGTCTCATTTCCAAACACCTTTTTGATGAAATCGGCGAACTTTTTGTTTTCCGCGCATCGCGCAGGCGTACTCATGCGACAGTTCATTTGATAACGCGCACAATTGTAATAAACCATTTTAGATTCCTTACAACTTCTACACTTACTGATTAGATGAGATAAAACCTGCTTTTTACAAGTCCTACCCCGTGACATATTTATAGAATAACAAATATTAAAATTTCTGTAAATAAAAAAAATGCGAGACATTTTGTTATAAACATCTCGCATAAAAAAATAAGTAGGAATTTTAAAATAAAGATATGAAAAATTTATTTCTATTAATTATCCTAACAATTTAGCAACTAAATCTTTTTGTAAATTGCTAGTTTGTGCATACATGGCAGTAGCTGCATTGCTTCTAATGTTTGCACTTGTCATTTTAGATACCGCATCTGCTACATCAACATCTCTAATTCTTGAAAGAGCAGCTTCCTCTCCTTCAATTCTAGTTGTTATGTTTTGCATATTTGCTAATATTCTACTTTCTTGCGCCCCAAGATTTCCTCTAGCAGAAGTAATTTCTTGAATATGTGTTTTTAAAGGTTCAAGTGCAGCTTGTGCGCCTGCTTGAGTAGAAATATCTTGAGTTGCTACTCTTGAAATTGTCCCAGTTACATCAACCCCCTGAATAGCTGTTTGGCTATTAGGATCTGATGTATTTCCACTTTGAATTACAATATCATCATTTGTGATAAGCTTCTTTCCATTAAATTCGGTTGTATCGACTATTCTTTGTGACTCTTGAGCTAATTGTTGATACTCTTCATTTAATGCAGCACGCTGAGTATCACTTAAAGTACCATTTGCTGATTGAGTTGCAAGCTCTTGCATTCTAATTGAAATGTCGCTAAGTTGGCTTAATGATCCGTCCATAATAGATAACGCCGATATTCCATCATTTGAATTTCTATTGCCGATAGATAATGTGGCTGTGCTAGCTTCTAGTGCATTCATAATAGCTAAACCAGCAGCGTCATCTGATGCTCTATTGATTCTTTTTCCTGATGCTAATTTTTCCGATAATTTATTTAGATAATTTAGATTTTTATTTAATACATTTGAAATGCTTCCGTCTTTTGCCATAATTCCTACTCCTTGTTTTTAATATAAAAAGATATAGCAACCATATATCGGCATCGCTTTTAATATAAATACTGCTAGCGATACTAAATATAAAAGACACATCAAAAAATAAGTAGAATAAAAAGGGGGCAGTCTACTTACTCTTTTACACATCTTTAAAGCGTATATCCTCTTACTTCAAGTGAGGGAATCGGAACATAAGGTAAAAACTTTACATTTTGAATCTTTAAAAAATAAAAACATTAAAATAACATTTTTTAACACTAATTTCTCGAATACTTAATTATGAATGAAATTTTTATTACCATAATTATCTTTGTAACTATTGGATTTTTCGGGGTTTTAAATTTAAATACGCTTAATGATAAATTTACTCTAGAAAAAGAAGCCACAAGCATTTTTAACGAATTAAATAACATTAATTTAAAATATAATCTAGAAACATGCTTAAAGAAAACCGACAATTATTTTGAAATATTTGAAAAAGATAGCTTAAAAACTTTAAAAAACTTTAAAATTAATAATAAAATCTTCACTTCGATGTCAACAAAACAAATATGTTGCTATGAAGCTATATCTTGCACACCTAGCACACTAACATTAACCCTTAACAATTTTACATGTAAAATAACTATTTCATTAAGAGGTCAAATAAAGAAATTATGCAACAAGGAATAACAATTTTAGAATTTTTAATTTCAGTAGTTCTTATGATGCTAGTAGTACCTTGCATAATAAATTCGTCACTTAAAGATTATAAAATTCAATCTCAAAACAAATTAAAATTTTTAGACAAATTAAATTTTGAAGCCAAAAGCTGTCAAAATAAATCTTACAATGGTTTTAATATTTTAAAATGTGAAAACAAAAACAATGAGATTTTTTATAAGATTAAATAATAAACATAAAGGTTTTACATATTTTGATACACTACTTAGCCTTACATTAAGTATAAGTATTCTTTTAAGTATTGTCATTTTAACAAAACTTCAATTTAATGATTTTTACAAAGCAAAAGAATATTTTCACAAAATATATGTAACATCAAAAATAAACTTATTGATGCTAAAAATTATGAAAGATATAGATTTTCATAATTTTAAAATTTTACCAATTATTCATAATAACAAGGTAAGTTATAAAGATGGCACTCTTAGCAATATCTCAAAAAGAAATGATAGTCTTTCAAAAGAAATAGATAGCGACGCTATAACATATTTAAAACTAAACACTAACAATTTATTAAAAACTTTACATTACAAAAGTGGTTCATTTTACGTTTGTCCATTTTTTAAGAAAAAAGTTTCTATTAATGATACGCGTACATATTTAGCATTAACAACTGATGATTTTTTTGAAGTTGAGTTAAATATTGTTAAGGATAAAAATTGTTTTATTACAAAAGTTACAAATACAAAAAGTATATTAACAAACCAAGCTCCAAAGAATATTAAATTTATCGCTTTTATTCCAATAGAGTCAACTTACACAATATATCTAGCAAACAATAAAACCCTTCGCTATGTTACGCATAAAAATAATGAAATAGTAGAAAATCAGCCTATTATGCAAAATATTTATAAAATTAAATTTAAAAATTCATTTAAAGATAATTTTTACAATCTTTCTTGTAAATTAAAGATTTATGAAAATGACAAAAATGAGATTTTAATATCACGTGACAATTTACTCATAAGACAAGATATGTTTAATTTCGTGTCATATATAAATAATAATGATAATGATTATGAAAAAAGTTAAAAAACAAACTATTAATGAACATGGAAGTATTTTGTTTGTAGTGATAACATTTTTATTTGTTACAGAACTTATACTTTTATTAACATTTAAGGTATATTTTTCAAGTGAGGAACTGATTATAAATCACAATATAAGCAAAAAAGAATATAATAATTATTTAGAACCTAAAATTACACTTTTAGATAATATAAAAACATTTCCTAGCAAAAATACTTCAAATATTGATTTTAATAATATTTTTAATGATGCACATACATGTAAAGATAAAACCCCATTATTTACTAACAGTGATTTTGTTTCTTCAAAGTTTTGCAATCTTTCAGAACTTAAAAAAAATATATATGTAGGAAATATTATAAGTAAAAGTAATTTAATATTAACCTCTCCTACTCTTATGTGTGTTCCAGCCTCCAATTCCACATCACATAC
>CAKMMH010000117.1 GCA_927798255.1 uncultured bacterium
AAAAGACCCGACAATGTAATCTGAAAAATATATCCAATATAAACTGCTAAATTCAAGAGCAACAAAAAAAATCAATCTACCTAAAAAAGGTTATACTCAAATTATTTGTGCAGACGTTACAGGAAATGGCGAATCAGAAGTTATCGCAGGAAAACTTGTTTCTAAAAAATTTATATTTGATGTAATTAATAAAAAATCAAAAGTATTACATAAAAATATAAAAATTGGTGGAACAAAACAAGGAACTCTTGTTGCTCTTGATATAAATTATGATGGAAAAGATGAAATTGGTGTTGCTAGAAAAGCATCAAGCACTTCAACACGTGTAATATTTGCAAATAATCTTTCAAATGCAGCAAGCGGTGTTAAAACAGTTTCAATTCCAAAAGTTGTAACAGCGACAAATAAAGTATTAAATATCACCCCTGCTTCATTTGGTGGAAATTTAGGTTTTTACTATAAAACAAAAGATGGCTTTTATAACTATAATTTTAATAACGATGTTAATGGGAAGTTTAGTTCAATTGAAAGAGTTTTTGGAAATATGGCTGCAAGTGGGCTAACACTTGTTAAAAAATCAGAATTAATAAATTTATCTTCAAGCGTTGGCTCAGGAAGTGTTCAATGTGATGTAAATAGAACAAGAGGAAATGGATTCTTATGGAAAGGTGTTGGCGAAGCTTATGGACATGTTTCTGTTGGAATTTTACCTATTTATAATAAAGCTACTTCTTGCCAAGTCGTAGCAAGTGATGGTTCGAATACTATTGGTATGTGGGTAAGTTCTCAAAGTGCAAATCCATGGAATGGCGTTGGAAGACAACACTGGAGAGCAAAAGCAACTTGTAAATCAATGAAAACTCCATCAGTACTTCGTTGTCAAATTGGTGGAAAATCACATTGCTGGACTATTTCTAGCCCATGTGCAAGACTTGAGTAGTATATAAAATTAAATACTAAATTAAAAAAGCGGATTATAGGAAACTATGATTCGCTTTTTTTATTATTTATTTAATATTGCTTTAGCTTCATTATTTAATTTTACTATATCAAAATCAAAAGCAAGTTTTTCAGAGCGAGCTAAATAATCTTCCACATTCTCAGGCATTAAAAGATGAGTCTTATTTGCTATGGCATCTAGCATTAAAAGATTAATTTCTGGTTTAAAATGGACTAAATCAGTGTAATTTGAGATATCATTTGTAAATAACATATCATCAAATCCATATACCCTAATATTTTTATATCTTTTTGATTTAGTTTTTGAAACTATAAATCTAATAGCACTTTGATATTGTAAAAATTTATTTTGATTATTTTGCCTTTCATCTGCATGTACAAATTGATAATAAGGCGGAAATAAAAAATGAAATGTAGTTTTAGGATACCTTTTAGCAACAAAAAGAACATAATTTCTTAAATAATCTAATTTTTCATTTTTTAATTTTATAGCTTTTTCTAATTTTGACTTATTAATAGATTTACTTGCAGCATGTGGAAGCTTATATAAAATAAAATCTTTATCCCAACTAGGAGCTGGATTTTTAATCCAATTTTCTAATCCTCCAAAACGAACTACAGTTTGCTTATTTGTAATCCAAGGATTAGGTAATTTAACAGAATTCTTTGGAGGATTTAGAAGTAATCTTATAAAATCCCTATTTAAATAAACTTTATAATCATTATAAGGACTATCATCATACAAAAATGCGTAAGTAGAATAATGACGTTTTGGATGGCCAAAACGGGGATAAAGATAGATATGTTCATCTAATGAATAAATAATATTTTTAATATCTTTTTTTAATGCTTTTCTTAAAATAATAGCTCTTTCATAAAAATCACTATCACTAACTGATAAATTTACAAAATGCCCCCCTATTCTTTTACTTGCTTCATCTGAAGAAACATTTTCAAGCATAGATGAACCTATAATTATAGAATCGAAATCATAGTTATTAATTATCCCTGCATCTTGATAAATAGTTTTATCGTATGCTTTATCTTTGTAAAAATAAGATTTATGAAATATTTGATATGGATCAAAAATATAAATTAAAAAAGAAGATGCCACTATTAGTAAAAATACTAATAATAAAAATATTAAAATTCTTATTTTATAATTTATATTTTTCATACTTATAAAAAACTACATCCTAAAACTGAAAATAAATAAATTCCTGGGTATTATCAGGAAAAATTAAACAAAACATAGAAATTAATAAACAAAGTATACCTAAGACAAAAACACATTTTCTATCTTTATTTTCATACATATAAATACTATTTTTTGCAAAAATTGCGATAAAAAAAGCAAAAAGTAAAAGTATTACTACTAAATAAAAAGTTTGAAATTTTGTAGCTAAAGTTACTGCATTTTTAAAATTATTACTAACAAAAAACATATTGCGTCCTAAAAATGCATCTAAAAATTTTTGAATACAAATTAAATCTTTTGCTCTAAAAATAATAAATGCAAAATTTACAAATAAAAAAGTAAAAAGCCAAGAAATAAAATTATATTTTTTAGTTTTTGTAAAATTTAATATATTAAATTTGTTTATAACTTCATTCCACAAGCGATTTATAGCAAGTGCTAATCCATGAAGCATACCCCAAATTACAAATGTAAAGGCTGCCCCATGCCAAAGGCCTCCAAGAGTCATAGTAATAAAAAGGTTTAAGTATGTACGCCCCTTTCCTTTTCTATTACCTCCAAGAGGAATATATAAATAATCTCTAAGCCAAATAGATAGTGTTATATGCCATCTTCTCCAAAACTCTCTAATACTTTTTGATTTATAAGGCGAGTTAAAATTAAAAGGAAGCTTTATATTAAAAAATAGCGCACATCCTACAGCCATATCGCTATAACCTGAAAAATCAAAATAGAGTTGCATACTGTAAGCAATTGAACCAAATAAAGCTTCAAGGAATGATAAAGATTTTGTTACATCAAAAGCATGATGAACAATTGGGGATAAATTATCACTAATTAAAACTTTTTTTGCCAAACCAATAGATAGCATTATAAGTGCAAGATATATATTTTGATAATTTCTTTTTCTATTATTAGTATCTGCAAACTGAGGCATCATTTCATTATGATGTACTATTGGACCAGCTACAAGTTGAGGGAAAAAGCAAACAAATAGACAATAATCTAAAAATGATTCTTTACCGATGGGAAATTTTTTTGTGTATATATCACTAATATAAGCGATTTGCTGGAAAGTAAAAAAGCTAATACCGATAGGAAGAATAATTTTAGTTAAGGGGATATTGGAGTTAAAAGTAAGATTTACTGTGCTTATAAAAAAGTCTGTGTATTTAAAGTAAAAAAGAAAGCCTAAGTTTGCTAATATTGCTATCATAAAATAGATCTTTCTTCCCTTATTATTTTTAGTATTTTTTATTAGTTTACCAAATAGATAATTAAAAATAATTGAAGCGATAATTATCCAAATATTTTCGACTTTCCAGTATGCATAATATATAAGAGAGGCAATAAATAATGATAAGATAGCAAGTCTTCCATTAAACCATTTTGTAAGGATATGGTATAAAAAGACAACGATTGGTAAAAATACTAATAAAAAAACGAGCGAACTAAATACCATAGCATCTCATTTTAAACGCTTTAAATATCTTCTGCAACCACACATGATATTTATATTAATGTAATATTTACTAGGAAAAGCTAAAAAAATGGACACGCGGGTTTGCGCAATACACACTGCACAAAACAAAAAAACGGAAAATAAATACTACCAGGAAAAACAAAAAAAATGGACGAGGCGCGGAAATTACAAGGCATTCGAGGGGGCGCACCCGCAACCGTACTATTAGTACGGAGAGGACGGCGCCTCCCTCGAATAACGCCGTAATTTTCGATGCATCGTCCATTTTTTTAGTCGCAGTCGTTGGCAAAACGTGGAATTGTATCTAGAATTGCCTTCTTCCCTGCTAATATTTTAGAGTTATCATTCAATAATTTTGTTCTATCCTTCTCTAAAATATTTCTTTGACGAATAGTTCTACCAACTTGACGACGAAGCTTTCTTAATTTTCTCCATATTAGATTTAATG
Organism: uncultured bacterium; assembly: GCA_927798255.1. Lineage (GTDB taxonomy): Bacteria > Bdellovibrionota_C > UBA2361 > UBA2361 > CAKMMH01 > CAKMMH01. The sequence goes on from CAKMMH010000117.1 coordinate 4,090, forward strand.
TATCTTCATTATCAACTAATGGGCAGAAATCAGCGTTATCACAGTTAAGCATAATATCTGGAAGTTTTGCAACTTGTTCCTTAATTTCCTTATTATTCTTATCTGCTCTATTTTCTCTTCTATCAGCCGATGCTTCGATATCTCTAATATATGGATATGGGTTTAATTCATCAAGTAGTAATTCTGTTTGTGCCTCAAGCATTGCTACAAACTCATCTCCATTAAGTTTCTTCTTACCTTCTGCTATTGATGTTTGTGTACAATGTATTTCAGCACAAGGACTAGTTTTCTTAGTTGCAGTAGCTTCTTTACCATTTAAATTCCAAGTAACTGAATCAGTAAAATCTACACTAAATGCGTTATCTACTTTTCCTTTTATAAAATGATCCGTTTGTACTTTAGAATATGGTGATAAGAAGTTAGCCTTTCCATCTGGTATTTCTACTTCAAACTCATTTTTATTTATATAACCAAAATGTGCTTTATATGAGCCATCTTTATTTCTATCTATACATTGTGCATAAGGTTCTATTAGAGCACATTTTACTGAAGCACTTGTTGCCTGTACAGTCTTTGGTGCTTCTCTATTATTTTGTAAAGTCCAAGTTACTGTTTGACCTTTCTTAAATGGTACATAGAAAGCTCCAGCTACATTTCCTGTCTTAAATGTGCTTGTTTGGTCTTTGTATGAAGTAGAGTTATTTATTAAATTCTTAGCTCCTTCCTCATTTGAACCTGCATTAATTGTAATTTCTTCACCATTTGGATTTTCATAACCAAAGTATGCAATATATGTATCATCATAGTTATCTATTATACAATTAAATAATGGCGTAACTGCTTTTTGTGTATCATAACAAGTATGTTTTTCTAAATCACAAGCTTGATTACCTTCACAATCAGTGTCTTTCGTACATTCTACACAAGTATTTGTGTTTTTCTCACATACCTTATTTCCTTCACAGTCTGTATCTTCAACACATTCTTCACAATTTCCTGATTCCGTGTTGCATACTGGCTTTGAAGGATCTTTTGCTTTACACTCATCATTTGTTGTACATTTATCTATGCAAACTTTCTGAGTTGCATCACAGAATGGTTTAGTATCTGGACATTCTTTACTTTCATTACAGCCACATATATGATTACTTAAACATTCTGGTTTAGCTTCATCCTTACAATCTGCCTTTGTCTTACACTCAACGCAAACACCCTCTGTCGTATCACATATTGGAGTCGCTTCAGGACAATCTGAATCCTTAGTACATTTGCTTGCACAAACCTTTAATGTTTCACTACAGAATGGGTTTGTGCTTGGACATTCGCTATTATTGTTACATCCACACTCATTGCTACTTAAACATACTGGTTTTGTTCCTGTACATTTAGCATGACTCGTACTTGTACATTCAACACATTGTCCATTAGCTGTATCACATACTGGCTTATCAGTTGGACAATCTGAATCCTTAGTACATTTATTTGTACAAGTCTTAGTTGAAACATCGCAGAATGGACTTGTGCTTGGGCACTCACTATTTTGAGTACACCCACAAGTGTTATCTCCTAAACATACTGGCTTAGTACCTGTACACTTTGTCTTATTTGAAGTAGTACATTCTACACATTTTCCAGTAGTTACATTGCAAGCTGGTGTCGCCCCTGAACAGTCTGAGTCTTTTGTACATTTACTTGTGCAAACTTTTAAATTCTCATTACAGAATGGATCAGCTGTTGGACACTCACTATTATTATTACATCCACACTCATTATTGCTTAAACATACTGGTTTTGTTCCTGTACATTTAGCATGACTTGTGCTTGTACATTCTACGCAAACTCCTGAATTGCATACTGGCTT
>CAKMMH010000118.1 GCA_927798255.1 uncultured bacterium
ATTATAAAATGTTTTGATCAATTTCCTTCAATTTTTGTTTCTTCATCGAACCGCTCCTTCAATTTTTCTTGAAGAAGTTTTGTATCTGGTAAATATAATTCGTATTTAGAAGCATAAATATTACTATCTTTTGAAAGTGTTAATTCAACCATTTGCTCGCTTTTATCTTTGCAAAGCAAGATTCCTATTGTCGGATTTTTATCTTCTGTTTTTCCAAAGCGATCGTAATCATTCACATACATTTGCATTTGACCTAAATCTTGATGTTTTAAGTCGCCTGTCTTTAAATCAACTAAGACAAAAACACCTAAGCAATCTATTATATAGTACCAAATCAACTCTAAAATGTCTTTCATCAAATAAGAATCTTGCTTGTCTTCCAACAAGAGTGAATCCTTTTCCCATTTCTAATAAAAATCCTTGTAAATGATTGATTATGCGAGATTCTAAATTAGATTTTGAAAACTCTAGCGTTTCTTGAAGTCCCAAAAATTCAAGTACATATGGATCTTTTATAACCCCATCAAATTTTTCTGTAATTATTCCTTGTGTAGCTTTATTAAAAACAACGTTCTTTTCCTTACTTAAAAGTAATCTTTCGTAAAGAGAACTACTTACTTGCCTTTGAAGTTCCCTTTTTCCCCAATGTTGTTCTATGGCCTCTTTTTCATAAAAATCCCTTTCATTTCGATTGTTTATATGCATTAAAATTAAATAGTGAGTCCATGATAGTTTAAATGGAAACTCCTTGTTAAAAAGAGCGACCAGCGGTTGCCCTTTTGGTAATTCAGAAAAAGCCAACCAATGGTCGGATTTTTCTGAATTGTTAAATGTAATCTTGGAAATCTCTACCCTATCTTGAAATGTAATGTAAAATTGTCGACCATCTTTAAGTGTAGTAATCGAAAATCCTTTATTAAATTCAGCAGTTAACCTTTTTGATAACTCCATTATAACCTTTTCTCCATATGCTGCTCTCTCTTTTCCTTGTTTCTGAACCTCAACTATCCAAGTACCAAGAATAAAAAATGTAGCGACCTGTGCTTTATTTATACTATTTGCTACATTGCTTCTTGCTTCACGAATTAAACTAATTGACGCATTTGTTAGATCTTCAAATGATACTACATTCCCTAACATACTATTATTGTTCATACATTTTCACAATAATTCTTAATTTTTAGAATGATATATATAAATCATTTATTTTTAGCTCTTTCAATTTTTGCAATTTTCATCAACTTTAAATACTCTAAAACCAATATCAAGACTATGAGTTAATATTGGCATTTTTCCCTTTATTTTCTCCCCTGCTCTTCTTATTCTTTCTTTTCCAATTTCGCAAATGTTTTTGTAGCCTTCACTAAAAGCTTTGCTTTTTTGATTACAACATTGTGGAAGCTCAACCATTATAAATTTTCTTCTTCCATTATCCTCGCTATTTAATTTCATTACAGCATGTGCAGTAGTTGCTGAACCTGAAAAAAAGTCAAGAACGATATTTGAGCTGTCATTTACTCGTACCATATTTAATAAATACTCTATTAAATTGGTAGGTTTTGAATATTCAAAAGGAATTCCTAAATCATTTAACTCCTTACTTGCCTCTAAATTGCTTTTTACACTACATTCTTCATTATTAATGATATCTGATGGAGCTATAAAATTATTTTTATTATCCATGTCATAATAAAGCGTTTTTAAATCTTTTTTAATTTCAAAAGTTTTACCTTCATTTATATACTTTAAAATTTTTTCTTGTCCCCAAGCACTACAAGCCTCAATTTTAACCTCATTTTTATTTAATCCATTTTCATAAATTAAATCATCAAAAAGCTCTACTTGATAACTTCCCCCATAATAACCTTTTAAAAAATCATTTTTTACTCTTATACTTTTTTTAGGAAAAGTAAGCATTTGTTTTTTATTTGGAAGATGCCAAAGAGGAGCTTGTTTATTATAAGAGGCTTTTCCAAAAAGTTTAAAATGATTTTTCTTATAGTAAGCTAGTATATATTCATATTTTGTTCGTATAGAATTAGAAAGGCTTGGTGCTTTTTTTACTCTATTCCATTTAAAATTTGATATAAAGTTATCTTCTCCAAAAATTTCATCGCAAATTATTTTTAAATTAGCGTGCTCGTTATCATCAATACTTATAAAAATTACCCCATCGTCACTTAAAAGCTCTCTTGCTAAAATAAGTCTAGGGTACATCATGTTAAGCCAATCTGTGTGAAGTCTTTGGCTATTTTTAAGATTTTTATTTATATAATTATCGTCTTTAGTTTCTTGTTTTGATTCTTTTTTTGATTTTGAGTAATCATCGTTATAAGCAAAAGTATCTTTTCTAGTATTATATGGTGGGTCTATATAAATAATTTTAATTTTTCCTAAAAAATCTTTTTTTAAAAGTTTAAGTACATCAAGATTATCCCCCTCAATATACATATTTTCTGAATCAGCACTTCCCTTCTTTCCATCTTTTGAAAATGAATCTAGTGTATCTAAAATTAAATTCTTAGAAGAAGGTGTATTTGCTAAACTTATTGCATCTTTTTTCCCTGGCCAAATTAGTTCAAATAGTTCGTCGTTATTTAAAACATTATTATTATCATTCTTCATAATTTAATATTTCTTAAGAACATAGTATTAAAATATCTTAGGAAACACAGATTAATACAAAATATCCCGCAAGGGGTCGAATAAGATTTATAAAACACTAAATTAATCAGCGTTTTCCTTACAATAAGGATGATTATAACAAAAAAATATACCGTAAAAAATGGTGATTTTTAATAAGCCTAAGAAGCTTTAAGCCTTTTTTGCAAACATCTTTGAAACAATTACAAAAAATATTGGTGTAAAAAATAAGCCTAATGCCGTAGCAAAAATCACTCCTATTACAACAGTTGTACCTATCGCATTTTGACCTCCACTTCCTGCACCATTACTAAACATTAAAGGAAGGCAACCTAAAATAAAGCAAAGAGAAGTCATTAAAATTGGTCTAAGTCTTAATTTTACAGCTTGTACAGTTGCATCAAAAAGTGAATTTCCTTTTTCATACAAATCTTTTGCAAATTCTACTATTAGTATTGAGTTCTTAGCTGATAGCCCCATTACTGTAAGTAATCCTATTTGAAAGTAAATATCGTTATTCATTCCCCTAAAATATATTCCAAGTAGTGCGCCGATAACTCCTGTAGGAATAACTAGCAAAATACTAAATGGTATAGAAACACTTTCATAAAGAGCAGCAAGACAAAGAAGCACAACTACTAACGAAATAGAATAAAGTATCGGTGCTTGAGAACCTGACATTGCTTCTTGAAGTGACATTCCTGTCCACTCATACCCAAATCCCTTTGGTAATTCTTTAGAAATTTCCTCCATTGCTTTCATTGCATCTCCAGTACTTTTTCCACTTGCAGCCTCTCCATTTATTTCAAGTGATGGGAGCCCTTGATATCTTTCAAGTCTTGGAGAACCGAACACAGAGTTTACAGTTAAAAAAGATGACACAGGAACCATCTCACCTTTTGTGTTTCTTATATAATACTTTGATAAATCACTAATTTGTTTTCTATACTTTGACTCAGCTTGAATGTAAACTTTTTTAGTTCTACCTCTATCTGTAAAGTCATTAACGTATGCACTTCCAAAATATGCAGAAATAGCAGAAGTTATCATATCTTTTGTTAAGGACTGCGCACCTGCTTTTTTAATATCAATATTAAGCTCGTATTGCTCCGTATCATCTAAACCATTGTGGCGCACCATATTTAAATTTGGATTTCTTGAAGCATTATCAAGTAACATATTTTTAGCTTCCATAAGTTTTTCATGGCCCATGTTAGCTCTATCAATAAGCTCAAATACGAACCCCGAAGATGTTCCTAACTCAAGCACTGCAGGAGGCGTAAACGAGAAAATCATCGCATCTAAGTCTCCTCCAAAATTTTTCATAATTCTATCTTTTACAGCAAAAGCACTTTGAGAATCTTTAGTTCGTTTTTCCCGTTCTTTTAAATTTGCAATAACCATTCCTGTATTTTGACCATGAGAACCAAAGTTAATTCCAGAAACTGTTAAGACATTATCAATAATTTCTTTTTCATCATTTAATAAATACTCTTCAAGCCTTTTTAAAATTTTATTTGTTCTTTCAAATGTGGCATTTGATGGCAAATTTATTGTTATAAAAACTTTTCCTTGGTCTTCATCTGGTAAAAACGATGTTGGAAGCTTATAAAATAAAAACACTATAAGTCCTATTATTACAAAAAAACTTGTAAGCCATCTTCTTGGTTCTTTTATAATTTTTGCAACTCTTTTTGAATATTGTAATTGTAACTTATCAAACCATTTATTAAATAAACTAAAAAAACCTCTCTTTATATTCTCACTTTCACTCTTTTCTTTTAATAAACTTGCGCAAAGTGATGGTGTAAAAATTATTGCAATAATTACAGATAAAACCATTGCTGTTACTATTGTAATTGAAAATTGTCTATATATAACACCTGTTGAACCTCCCATAAAAGCCATTGGAATAAACACTGCACCTATCACCATAGCAACACCAACAAGAGCACCAGTTATTTGCTTCATTGATTTATATGACGCTTCTTTAGGAGATAACTTTTCCTCTTTCATTAATCTTTCAACATTCTCTACAACCACTATCGCATCATCTACTAAAAGCCCGATAGCAAGCACTAAACCAAACATTGTAAGTGTGTTAATTGAAAATCCAAAAGCTGCTAAAACTGCAAATGTTCCAAGTAGCACAACAGGTATAGTAAGTGTTGGAATAATTGTTGCTCTAAAATTTTGTAAAAATAAAAACATTATAAGAAACACTAGAACAATTGCTTCAATAAGTGTGTGAAAAACTTTTTCAATTGATTCTGAAATATCTGCCTCTGAATCAAGTGGAAAATTGTAAGTAAGCCCTTCTGGGAAAAATGGCTTTAATATTTTTAATTCATTTTTTATAGCAGCTATAGTTTCTAGTGCGTTTCCACCAGAAGCTAATTTAATACCAAGAGCAGAAGAAGGTTTTCCATTACTTCTTGTAATAGACATAAACATATCTTCATTAAGTTCAACTTTTGCAACATCTTTTAAGTAAAGAGATGAACCATCTTCATTTATTCTTATAAAAATATTTTCAAATTCTTCCTTAGTTTCTAATCTTGAAGCAGCATTAATTGTAATATTTATTTCTTGTCCCTTAACTATTGGGCCTGCCCCCACTTGACCTCCAGCTACTTGTTCATTTTGAGCCTGCACAGCTTGAATTAAATCTGATGGATTAAGTTTAAATTGTTCCATCTTAACTGGGTCTAGCCAAATTCTCATTGCATACTCAGAACCAAAAACTTCAATATCACCGACCCCAGGAAGTCTACTTATCTGGTCTTTTATGGAACTTGCAATATAATCTCCAATATCTGCTCCATCCATAGAGTTATTTTGAGAAATAAAACCTACGACTATAAGAAAATTTTTCACAGACTTTGCAACTGTAAGACCTTGACGCTGTACAGCTTGAGGAAGAAGTGGCATAGCAAGCTGAAGTTTGTTTTGAACTTGTACTTGTGCAATATCAATATTTGTTCCAGCTTTAAAAGCAAATCTTACGCTTATCATTCCAAGTGAATCACTTGTTGAGTACATGTACATTAAGTTATCTAGACCGCTCATTTGTTGCTCAATAACTTGTGTTACAGTGCTTTCAACAGTTTTTGCAGAAGCCCCTGGGTATACACCACTAATTTCTATTTCAGGAGATGCAATATCAGGATACTGTGCAAT
>CAKMMH010000119.1 GCA_927798255.1 uncultured bacterium
AAACGCTTAAAGATTTTATTTTAGTATTATTTTCTAAAAATAATTTTTTATTTTTATTAAGAGAAGGGATTTATTTTTCAAATATAATAATAAAAAGTTTTTTATTATACTTTATTATGATTTGGTTTAGATGGACTTTTCCAAGAATAAGAGCTGATGAATTTACAAGTTTATGTTACAAATACTTAGTACCAATTAGTTTATTTTGTTTTATTGGAGTCCTTATACAAATTACTTTTTTTAAATAGATTATAAAATTTAAATTTGATGAAAAATTTTAAAAAATATTTTAAACAATTATATTTAGGTATATTAACAAATCTTAAGGGGCTTTTTTTAACTATTAAATATTTTTTTAAAAAGAAAGTTACATTAAGTTATCCAGAGATTAAAGAAGATATTCCACTATCTTTTAGAGGAATACATAAATATAATAAAAATAAATGTATAGCTTGTTTAATTTGTAAAAATAACTGCCCAGTATCTTGTATCGATATCGAATCTGAGGGGAAGGGACAAGATTTAAAAATTAAGGGTTACAAAATTGATTATTCAAAATGTCTTTTTTGTTCAATGTGTGAAGAGAATTGTCCAAAGAAAGCTATATATTTAAGTAATGAATATAATTTATGTGTTGATAAGCGATGTGATTTGATAGTTGATTTTGTAAAAGAAACATCAAATTGTGATAATAGCAAAAAGGAAAATTAATTAATGAATAATTTTTTTGTTAATCATATTTCACCTCAATATTTAAGTTTTTATCTTATAAGTCTAATTGTGATTTTACCAGCATTAGTTTCTGTTATGACATCTGATATAAAGATAGCGCTTGTGAGTTTATTTTTTACATTTTTTGGAATCTCAGGATATTATGTTCTTTTATACTCTGAATTTTTAGCTATTACTCAAGTAGTAGTATATGTTGGTGCAATTTTAATTTTATTAATTTTTGCATTCTTGCTTTTGGACCTTAAATTTTTAAAAGGTGAAAGTAAAATAAAACAAAAGATATCGTCATTTTTCGTTGCTTTAATGTTTTTTATATTTATACCATTTTGTATGATACTAAAATCAACTTGGAGTGGTGAAAATAAGGTAATAAATAAACCAAATGACATAGTTGAAAGTATGGGGGCGTTGCTTCTTATTGATGAGTTTATACTTCTTGAAGTTGCGGGGGCGCTTCTTTTACTTGCATTAATAGGTGCATCACTAATGATAAAAAGAGAAAAGTAATTTAAGAGAGTTATTTTAAATGATATCACTTAATTATTATTTATTTGTTTCAGGAATATTAGCAACAATAGGAATATTTTCTATAATTAGTAAGAATAATGCATTTTCTATTTTAATAGGAGTGGAGTTGATTTTAAATTCAGCAATAATTAATTTTATGGCTTTTTGGCGATTTAATCCAAGTTTTGAAACGAATCTTGACAAAGTTTCAGGGCCTTTAGTTGGTATATTTATTATGATTGTGGCAACATGTGAGCTTGCAGTTTCTCTTGCGATTCTTATTAAAGCATATAAAAATTACCGTTCAGTAAGAACAGATTTTATTGATGAGATGAAGAAGTAATAGATTAATATTTAATAATAATTAACTTTAATCTTCATCAAGGATTCCTAATAAGAACAAAGCCGATTTTACTTTTTCTACTGTACCTCTAATTGATTCACATTTTTGAGCATTTATTATGCTATTAATATCAATATTTTTTCTGGGATTTTTAGCATTCTTATTGTTCTTTCTATAGCATCTTTTACTTTATTTAAGTATGCTGCTCTTATATTTGAATCAATTATGTTACTTGTATTTATATCATCAATGTCATCACAGTGCATTTTATTATTATTTAAACTATTGTTGTCAAAATAACTTAATAAAAGCCTGTGATCACATTTTGTAAAACTTAATAATCTTACTAATTGATGTTTTTTCTATATGTGAAAGAGCATGCAAAGAAAATTTAACTTCATGTATAACTCTTTCTTTTACATGTGCAATGGGATTTATTATAAATTCACATGTGGTAAACACTGCAGATTAAAAATATATCATATATATGGTCTTATGCTAATTAATTTTTAATATTAAAAATTAATAAGTTATAAATTCTTTTTTCTAATTCTTACAAACTTTGGTGTAACTTCAACTAGCTCATCATCTGATATAAAATCAAGTGCCTTCTCGATAGTCATAGGCTGAACAGGTGTTAAAATCACGTTGTCATCTTTCCCGGCGGCTCTTAAATTTGTAAGTTTTTTAGCCTTTGAAGGGTTTACTGCAAGATCTCCAGATTTGCATCTTTCACCTACAACCATTCCTTTATAAAATTGATCTCCCGGTACAACAAACATTTTTCCACGAGGTTCTAGGTTAAATATTGCGTAAGCTACTGCCTCGCCATCTCTATCTGCGACAAGCGAACCATTTTCTCTTGATACAAAATCGCCTCTATATTCTTCATAACCTTCAAGATATGAGCTCATAAGGCCTGTTCCTTTTGTATCGGTTAGGAATGTGTCTCTATAACCTATTAATGCGCGAGATGGTACTGAAAATTCGAGTCTAGTCCTTTCACCGTAGTTATGCATATTAGTTAATATACCTTTTCTTCCAGAAAGTTTACTTGTTACAATTCCTGTGTATTCATCATTACAATCAACTACTACATGTTCAATTGGTTCAAGTTTTTTTCCATTTTCATATTTATAAAGTACAACAGGGCGTCCTATAGAAATTTCATAAGATTCACGGCGCATAGTTTCAATTAAAATTACGAGCTGAAGTTCACCTCTAGCTTTTACAAGAAAGGTGTCTGGAGATTCTGTTTTTTCTACTTGAATTGAAACATTATATAAAGTTTCTTTTATTAATCTTTCATAGATTTTTTGTGATTGAATAAATTTACCATCACGTCCTGCAAAAGGGGAAGAATTTGCTGAGAAATGCATTGCAACTGTTGGTGGGTCAACATGAATTCTTGGAAGTGCTTTCTCAACTTCTGGGCTACAAATCGTGTCACCAATTGTGACTTCATCAATACCAGAAAGGAGTATGATATCACCAGGCTCAGCAACATTTGTTTCTTGAACCTTTATTCCTTGATATGATTGTAGTTTTACAACCTTTAAAGCGTTCCTATTGTTATGTTCATCAATTAAAATTAAAGAATCACCTGCCTTTGATGTGCCGTGAGCAACTTTACCTATTGCAAGACGTCCTAAAAATTCTGAGTAACTAACATTTGCTACAAGCATTTGAAAGTGTTTTGATTCATCATAATTTGGAGCTGGAACATGGTTAATAATTGTATCAAAAAGTGGAGTTAAGGTTTTTCCTGGAACGTTTAAATCATTTGTTGCTGTTCCGTCACGTCCTACTGTGTAAAGTACAGGAAAATCTATTTGCTCTTCACTAGCACCTAAATCAATAAATAAACTATAAACTTCATCAAGCACTTCGCTAATTCGTGCGTCTTGTCTATCGATTTTGTTTATACAAACAATCATTGAAAGACCTAACTCTAAAGCTTTTTGAACAACAAATCTAGTTTGAGGAAGAGGACCTTCTGCTGAATCTACAAGAAGTATTGCGCCATCTACCATAGACAATGCTCTTTCTACTTCACCACCAAAATCAGCATGTCCTGGCGTATCTAATATATTAATTTTAACATCTTTCCAGTTTACTGAGCAGTTTTTGGCGGTAATAGTTATACCTCTTTCTCTTTCAAGGGCCATATTATCCATAAGACGTTCTTCAGTTTCAACGCCATCTCTAAAAACTCCCGCCTGTTTAAACATTTGGTCTACTAAAGTCGTTTTTCCGTGGTCAACGTGCGCAATGATAGCTATATTCCTTATTTTTTCGTTTTTCATAAGCTTACTATTGTTTAATATAAATATATAAGTTGTTGTATTAATTAAGTATAATTTTTTAGGTAAGTTTTCTTTCTCTTTTTTTAAAGTTTTCCTAACTTCTTTCTAGTACTTACGACATAAAATATCAAAATAAAAACTTTAAAAAATAAGATAACGTTTATTTAGGCTCTAGTAATTTATTATATTAAAATTATCAAATTATTAGAATAACTTACTAAAAAACATATAAAATGATAATGATTTAAATATTATAAAATATTTAAGCTTATAATTTAGCAAAAAATTTTGAAATTTTCAAATTTAAATATATGTTACTAAAATAAGTAAAAAGAAAATAGAAGCACTTACATACTAAATGTAAGATAATAATATCAGTTTCTTATGTCCTTTTAATTTTTTTGAGGTGTTTGTATGGCAAAAAATAAAAATAAAAGTAAACTTGTAGGATTTTTAGTAGCTTATGATGATAATGAGCTAGGTGAAGCGTATGAGCTTAGAGTCGGTAGATATATTGTTAAAAACAATGGGTTAACTCAGGAAAAGAATGATATCATCGTTAACAGAGAAGATGTAGATTCTCCCCATTTAGCTATAAATGTAACTCAAGACAATAAAATTGAAGTCCAAGATATCTTTAGTAAAGAAGGTTCCTATTATTTAAAAGAATCTCAAACGGTTGAAAAGCGTCTAAAAGGTGTAGTATCATTAAAACACGGCGATAAGCTAAGAGTTGGTACTAGCAAACATTTTCAATTAAGTATTTTAGTTAATGAATAATAATAACAATAAAAGAAAAATATTTGACGGCAAATATGAAATTTTTTCAATAGTTGGTAGAGGGCAAAGTAGTGTTGTCTATCATGCTAAATTATTGGATAAGGATAAAGATGTTGCTATAAAGGTGCTTGTTGATAAGCAAAATGGTGATACAGGTAATGCTAAAAATAGGGAATTACTAAGAAAAGAATCTTTATCTCTTGTTTCATGTAGGCATAATAATGTCGTTAAATTGGAAGATTTTCAAGCTTTGGATAAGATCTGTTATCTAGTAATGGAGTATGCAAAGTTTGGTGATATTCAAAAATTCTTAAATGGTGAATTGCTCGATTATGAAAAAGGTGAAGGCTATTTATTAAAATTATTAGAGGGCTTGGATTTTATTCATAAAGTTGGTTTTATTCATAGAGATATTTGTCCTGAAAATATGTTGGTTTTCGAAAACGACGTTATAAAACTAGGGGATTTTGGACAAGGTGAAGTCTTTTATGAGCTTAACAATGCAAAACAATTAAAAATAGGAATCGAAAAAAATGATTTTGTAGCCCCTGAATATTTTACAAATGATAATGTTAGTTTTAACGCAGATATTTATTCTCTCGGAGCAAGCTTCTTTTATTTATTTACACATAGTAAGTCCTTTAATGTAGATTTAATCAAGAACAAAAAAATTTCTTATTGCTTAAAGAAAATGCTTAATCCTAATCCAATTGAGCGTTTTGAAACAGCTGCTCAGGTTCTTGATTTTCTAAACGCAAGGAACCCAATAAATGTTGAAGCTTCAAGGCGTTTAACAAGAGATCATTTAGAAGATATTGAAAACATAGAAAAAGAATTTGAGAATTTTGATAATTTATTTAAGAAAAATAGTGGTAATGATGCAATTCAAAAAAATAATAAAAATGTAAATAATCAGAAAGTTAATAATAGTAAAAAAGAAAATAGGAAAATTGATACGATAATTGATAATAAGGATGAATATAAGTTTAATAAGAATGATGAAGTTATAGATAACAATAATAAAGTTAAAGAAATTGAGAATACTTATGTTAGAGATGTAACTAAAATGACTCTAAAAGAAATCAATCAAGAGAAATTGCAAGAGCTTGAGAGAGAGAGAGAGAAAAAGAATAATAGTAAAGGACTT
>CAKMMH010000120.1 GCA_927798255.1 uncultured bacterium
AATTAACAAGTAAAAATAAAAATTTAAAAATCTCGTAATTACCCGAATCAAATGTATATTTTATATAAAAATTTTTATCCCCCCCTTCCCCACTGTGTCGTGTGCATGGGGGATTTTTTTGTATTACTACTGGATATTTTGAATTAATTAACGTTTCCTTAGGTATAGTTAACTATACTTAAATCTTAACTTACCTACTTAAATTCAAGTAATCTCTTTGTTAATTCTTTTGCTTCCTGAAGATCTTTTACAAATTGCGTATCTCTTACCATAGCTTTATGTTCTTTATCAAATAAGTCGCAATCATAGTTATCATAGTTTGTAAATTGACATGTATCATAGGCATTATACGTTTCACAGTGTCCAAAAAGCATTCTTACGCTCCAAGCAGTTTAAACATCCTTTAATAAAAAAATATTAATAATAATCAAACATTTTTAGTCATTATTATTACATAAGCTAATCTTTAAATATTCATCTCTCAATTAAAATCTTACTCTAATTCCTGATAAATACTGCCCTTCATCTCTGTGATAATTATCTTTTATATTAGCCTCCATAAATAGTGAAAAATTTTTATTTATATGAAAGCCAAGCTCCCCTGCATATTTTGCTTTTGCACTAAAGTCTGAAGTAGATATCAAACGCTCCGAAGATAGCTTTAAGGCAACAGGTGATAAATTTAGCAAAACCCCACCTTCAACTCCGACTGAATAACTAGAATTATGTGGCATAAAACCACCTAGCGATAGTGAATTATTTAACATAGCGTATAAATAAAAATTATCTTCTATTTTAAGTGTCTTTCCTAGACCAAATTCAGTTTTAGATATATACCCTTCATCTTTTGATTTTGGATTAACTACTCTTTCAACGCTTGAACTTATCTTAAAAGATAATGGATTAAACATTTCATCGACAGGAGAAAGTGATTTAATTCTTACCAAGTCAAGATTTTGAAAAACAAACTTATTTTCATTATAAAAACGAAGCTCAGTATCTAAAAAAACAATCTCAGCTCCCATAAGTAAACCATAATTATCATCAGTTAATGTATGATATGCAGGATGAAACGAGATTGATTCAAAAGATTTATTATTATTAAGTCCCCAACCTATGCTTAAACGTCTTGATTCATGAGATTTTGCGGGGTTATTACCTGCTTTTAACTCTTTCATCAAATCATTTTCTTTATAACTATTACGCCTCTTAAGTAATACAAAACTTTTTTTTCGAAATGTCTTTAAATCAATTTCATGCTTTACAAGCTCATATTGCAAAAATTGATAAGCTGTTTCAATTACACCAACGCTTTCTTTTGAAGTTAAATCATCTAGTGGAGAATTGGGATCTTTTATTAATTCTAGATAATTTTTTTTCTGACGCTTGTTCATTTGTTTGTATTTATAACGAATTTTAGCTTGTCTTGATGGACGATAGTGAATATTTTTTATAAGATTATCCCTACTTACAACAGCCTTTATCGTGTCAAGTGGAATAGCATGAAATGGAAATTCCTCTGATAGTTTTAAGCTTGGTCTAATAGCGTCAAGAATTTCTAAAAGAATATATGAACAGTTTTTAGAGAAGAAAAAATACCTAGCCATGTTATGCCCAAGCTCCCATACATGTGCCACAAATAAGTCTAATTCTTCATCTGTAAAATTCAAGTTGTATTCCCAAATATCTCTATTCTCTATATTATTATATGTATTAATAACATCATAATAAGGTTTAACGGTGAATGTTCCATAGTATCCTCCTGTTAAACCTAGTATTGCAAAAATTACAGGATTTGTTTTTGTTTCATCTACACTTGCACCGTAATTTACACCGTGTGCTAACATTTGAGTACCTTTTCTCTTTGTATCAATACGAAAAAGTGAATGCCCAAACATTGAAGATGGATTATTCATATATGCATCAGTAAAAAGAATCGATACACCTGCTGGCTGGATGTCAGAATAAAACTTTTTTAATTCTTTACATTTTGGATATGGTCTCAAAGAAAAATACTTTGTTAATAATTTATACCGAGCGGGGAATAAACATTTCTTTTTTGTGTCATCTGAATTAAAAAGGTTAATAGTAGCTTTTAGCTCAGCTTTTGGACTAGTTTTTCCATTTTTAGCTAAAAAAAATGAATCAGTATCAATTGAACTTTTGTAATTTCCTAAAAGATTTTTTTTATAGTGAACTAGCGATAACCAGGATGGCAAAGCACTAAACTCATCTACACTATTAGAAGCCTTAACTTCTGCAAGAACAACTTGAGCATTTAATAAAATAAAAAGAAAAAATTGAAGGAAGCAAAATCGCATTAATTATATAAAAGGATTAATTACATAAAAACAAGTAGACAGTTCTAAAAAGAGCTATCTACTTTTTTAAAAGTCATATTTTGAAATATTAAGCATTAGCTATTTCAAAAATTTTAAGAGCAACATTTAATACTTGTACATCTTCGCTATCAAAAATGTAATCAAAGTTATCTTTTGTTTTTGCGCCTAAAACTTTTGCATCTACTTTTAAGATACCAGCTAAAGTTTCAATTGTTTCACCTTCACCACGAGAAGCATCAAGCGCAAATTGATCTAAATTATTTTCAAGAAATGTCACAGCCATCCTACGAGTTCCACCTGTAATAGTTCCATTTGGGTCGCAACCAGAAGTTCCAGAAGAGATACCGAAAGTTTGTGAACCGAAAGTACCGTTAGTTGTTACAGCAAAAAGTTGCGCCACTTTTCCTCTCTCTCCCTGCCAAGCCAAAGATCCTAAACCACAACCTGTAGAATCAACTGCATATGCTTGTGCAGCACAAAGAACACTAATTAATGCGCTTAACACTAAAATTTTTTTCATAATATTCTCCCATTATCTGCAAAAAATAACTACAAGACGCCCCCTATTTTTTAATAATTAAAAGGGGTTATCTTTAAATAAGATCTCATCTACAAAAGATCATATGATGATTATATATTTTATGTTTAGCAATTGTAAACATAGAAAGAAAATAAAATTTATACTCGGAAAAATAATATAATATCACATAAAGATTACATTATATTGTTAATATACATTATTCATGATTCTTGCTTAAGCTATCTTTTAATCTTGCCATCTCTAAAAGATTATTTATATTGTGATAATTTTCTGCAGAATCATCAAAAAAGAATTTAATGTCAGGAACATTCTTGCATGATAAATTTTCTGATAGGATGTGTCTTAAAAATCCTTTAGCAGATTCAAATCCTTTTTGAATTTCATCATGTTTCTCACTTGATGCACTCCAATAAACTTTTGCATATTGAAGATCTGAGCTTACCTTAACACAAGTAATCGTTACACCTTGTAACCTTGGATCGTTAACATTTTTCATGTTACTTGCAAGTATTACTTGGATTCTTTCTTGAAATTGATATATTCTTTTTTTATCTGCCATAATAAATAATAAAATAAAAAATGTTTTTTAGTCGAACCCTACGGGGTCGAAATTTCGGGAAATGCATCATATACACCAGAGTATCATGCACAATATTGCTACCGCAATATTGTTTGTCTACACCGGGGAGTCTCACTTCGTTCGTCTACAGAACCCGCGCGCCCTAGCGCCGCATGCTAACGCATGCTCTAATAACCCCCCTAACGGGGTTTTAACAGAAATTTACTCTAATGTCGGTGCAACATCTATCATTTGATAAATTTCTAACTCATCGCCAATTTTTATATCATTAAAGTTTTCAATTCCAACACCACATTCATATCCAGATTGAACTTCTTTAACATCATCTTTTTGACGCCTTAAGCTTGAAATCTTACCTTCATAAATTACAACTTTATCACGAACGACTCTTACAAGAGCTCCACGCTTAACGCTTCCATCTTTAACATAAGAACCAGCAATCACTCCAACCTTTGGAACTTGGAAAGTATCTCTTACTTCAATTACACCTAGTGATTCTTCTTTCTTATCTGGAGTTAGAAGTCCTACCATCGCTTTCTTAATATCATCCATTAATTCATAAATAATTCTATAGAATCTAACTTCAATATTATTTCCTTCCGCATGAGCCATAGCTCTAGCTTCACCACGAACATTAAACCCTACGATAATTGCGTTACTTGCTTGTGCAAGCTGAACGTCACTATCATTTACACCACCAACTGCAGCATGAATGATATTTACTTTTACTTTCTGAGTAGAAAGTTTTTCAAGAGAAGACTTCAATGCTTCAACTGAGCCATGAACATCAGCTTTTAATATAACATTAAGCTCTACACCTAGCTCACCATGGGCACGTTTACTAAACTCTTCAAGAGTCATCGGTCTATCATTTAACTCTTCTTTTGCTTTCTTCTTCTGAAGTCTATAATTTGCTACTTGTCTTGCAATAGGTTCACTTTCTACTACTACAAACTCATCTCCAGCCTCTGGAACTCCACTAAATCCCGTAATTTCAACAGGGCATGCAGGAAGTGCTTTCTCTAAAACTTTTCCTTGATGGTCAAGCATTGAACGAACTCTTCCATATTCAGAACCACAAACAAATATATCTTGCTTATTTAATGTTCCTTCTTCGACAAGAAGCGTTGCTACAGTACCACGTCCTAAAGATTGCTTAGCTTCAATAATAACACCTTTTGCACGAATCATAGGATCGGCTTTAAGCTCAAGCATTTCAGCTTGAAGTGCAACACCTTCTAATAATTCTTCAATTCCTTGTCCAGTAAGTGCTGAAATTGGAAAGAACATTGTATCTCCACCCCATTCTTCTGGTTGAAGTCCATACTCTACAAGTTGTTGCTTAATTCTATCTGGATTTGCTGTAGGCTTATCCATTTTATTTATTGCAACTACGATATTTACATTTGCAGCTTTTGAGTGATTTATTGCTTCAATAGTTTGAGGCATCACACCATCATCTGCAGCAACAACCAAAATCACAATATCTGTAACTTGCGCACCACGTGCTCTCATTTCTGTAAATGCTGCGTGACCTGGCGTATCAATAAATGTAATATTCTTTCCATTTGCAAGTGTTACAGTATACGCACCAATATGCTGTGTAATTCCACCATGCTCTTTATCTACAACTGAGCTATGCCTAATCTTATCTAGAAGTGATGTCTTACCATGGTCAACATGTCCCATAACAGTAACAATTGGTGGACGTGGTTTCATATTCTTAGGATCTGATTCAACTTTACTTAAAATTGACTCTTCATCAAATGCAACAGACTCTACTTGGAATCCAAATTCCTCTGCAATTAATGTAGCAGTATCAAAATCAATTGTCTGGTTAATTGTTGCCATAACGCCAAGACCTATTAATTTTGAAATAGCATCCCCCACCTTGACACTCATTTGACGAGCAAATTCACCAACAGTAATCACCTCATCAATCTTAACTATCATTTTTGAAGCTTTAGGTTGAGTAATTTCTGTCTTTTTATTTTCTTCTTTTAAAGCTTCTTCCCCTTTATTTTTTACTCTTGAACCTTTTGGCTTTCTAGAAGGACCTCCTTCATAATCAACAAGCTCATGCTGAGCAAACTCTTTCTTCCTGCTCTTTTTCTTATCAAATCTCTTTCCGTCAGATGAGCCTTCATCATCAAAGTTTTGCTGATTATTATTTCCTTTTGATTTTTTATTATTTGCGTGTCCTCTACCTTCTGACTTTTCTTTATCTTTTGAAAAAGTAGTAGTAAATTGTGAAAGCTCAATTTTACCTAGAATTTTAGGGCCTAATTTATTTTTCTTAACTTGAGGTTCTTCTTTAATTTCAGCTTCTTTACTATCTAATT
>CAKMMH010000121.1 GCA_927798255.1 uncultured bacterium
ATTAACTGTTGAATTTTCATTATCAGTAAAGTCTTGGTTGCTATTCTTTTTTAATTCTTCTTTCCTCTTTTTTTCATTCTTTTGTCGATTTAATAATCTTTCTAAAAATTTTAAACCTGTAATAATATCATCGTTTTTATAGGGGTAACTTAAAGTTACACTCATTAAGAAACTTCTATTTAATATCGCTTCGTAAAGATGAGCTTCTTTTCCAATAACTAAAATAGGGTATTCAAATAATGTGTCGGCTTCGATTAAATTTCTGATGTTTGAAATGCATTGCTTTTCATTGCTACCACAAAGCGCAATTAAAAAATAATCAACTTCCTTATCTGATAACATGGCGTGAACATCATCTTTTATAGTTGCAATTTGACTATCAAATCCTAGCTTTAGTAAAAGATTTCTTAAACTTATTGAGAATTTATCTGCAAGCTCTAAAATGATAACCTTTTTATTTTGCGAATTTAAATCCATACTTTATATACTAAAATAAAAACTCTTAAATATTGTTTTTTACAACCTGTTACCTGCAATCAGTCACCCGAAAACCTAAGATCTGTTTCGAGAAGCTACGTAGTTTTTCTTAAACCAAACATACGCTTTAATTGTAGTCCATAAATAGCTTTTCGACAATTTGAAAATATTACTTTAATAAGGGAGCTTTTCCCTTCATTCCTTGCTAATTTTTGAGGTATTGTATATACTTTAATACAGTGTTTTTTATAGATTTTATGGAAAAAATATGGTCGAAGAAGTAAACAATTTTAATACAATTAGCCCTGTTAATATTGAATCAGAAATGAAGCAATCATATATGGATTATGCAATGAGTGTAATCGCTGGTCGTGCGCTTCCTGAGGTAAGAGATGGCTTAAAGCCAGTTCATAGACGTGTGCTTTATGCGATGTTTAAAGAAGGGCATTTTTACAATAAAAAAACTGTTAAATGTGCTGGTGTCGTAGGAGAAGTCTTAAAGACTTTACACCCTCATGGAGATAGTTCTGTATATGATGCACTCGTTAGGCTTGCTCAACCTTGGTCACTTCGTTATCCATTAATTGATGGGCAGGGAAACTTTGGTTCAATTGATGGTGACCCGCCTGCAGCATATCGTTATACAGAATGTCGTATGATGAAGATTGCAGATTATCTTTTGCAAGATATTGATAAAAACACCGTAGATTTAATTCCAAATTTTGATGGCACTACAGTTGAGCCTTTCGTGCTTCCTACAAGAATTCCAAATCTTTTAGCTAATGGTGCAGATGGTATTGCTGTTGGTATGGCAACACATATTCCACCTCACAATATTGGTGAGCTCGTAGATGGAACAATTGCACTTATTGAAAATCCTGAAATTTCTACTTTAAAACTTATGGAATATATCCCTGGACCAGATTTTCCAACAGGTGGATTAATTTATGGAAAGAGGGGAATAATCAGCGCTTATCAAACAGGGCGTGGTATAGTTCAAATTAGAGCTAAAATCGAGACTGAAGTTTTAAAAGGAAAGTCTCGTGATATCACTGCGCTTGTCGCAACAGAAATCCCTTTCCAAATTAACAAAGCTCGTCTTGTAGAAAAGATAGCGGAGTTAGTAAACAATAAAACGATAGATGGAATTTCAAAACTAAGAGATGAATCTGATAGAAATGGATTAAGAATAGTAATTGAGCTTAAGAAAGAAGCAACGCCTGAGGTTGTGTTAAGTCAGCTTTATAAATTAACTCCACTTCAAGCAAGTTTTGGAGTAATTAATTTAACAATTGTTGATGGAAGACCAAAAGTTTGTTCATTAAAAGAGCTCTTAAATAGATTTATCGATCATAGGCGAGATGTAGTAACGAGAAGAACAGAGTTCGAGCTTGGAAAAGCAAAAGAAAGAATGCATATTTTAGAAGGTTTTAGAATTGCGCTTCTAAACCTTGATGAAGTTATAGCAATAATTAGAAAAGCACAAACTCCAAATGATGCAAAAAGAGATTTAATAGCAAGATTTGAATTAAGCTCTATTCAATCGCAAGCAATCTTAGATTTAAGACTTCAAAAATTAACAGGTATGGAACGTCTTGCAATTGAAAAAGAGTATGAAGATTTGAAAGCTGAAATGGAAAGACTTCTTGCACTTCTTTCTGATAATGCAAAAATTGATGCATTAATTATAACAGAATTAAAAGAAGTTAAGGAAGTTTTTGGAGATCCTAGAAAATCGGTTCTTGTTGAAGAAACAGAAGATATAAATATTGAAGATTTAATTGAAGATGAAGATGTCGTAATTACTGTAAGTCAGCAAGGGTATGTAAAACGTATGCCCGTAGCCTTATATAAACAACAAAAACGTGGTGGTAAGGGGATTACAGGAGCATCAGACAAAGAAGATGATGTTGTTACTACAATGTTTGTCGCATCTGCAAGACAAGATTTACTTGTGTTTACATCATTAGGACGTGCATACGCAATGAAAGCATATGAAGTCCCTGAGGCTTCAAGAACTGCTCGAGGTAGAGCGTTTGTAAATTTATTACAACTTAGAGAAGATGAAAAGGTTAAGGCTGTACTTCCTGTTAAGGAGTTTAGAGAAGATAGATATTTAATCATGGCAACAAAGCAAGGTATTGTTAAAAAGATGGATTTAATGAGTTTATCAAAAGTAAGAAAAAATGGTATCGTTGCTTGCACATTAAAAGAAGATGATGAGCTTATTGAAGTATTAGTAATGCATGACCATGATGATATCTTACTTACAACTTCACAAGGTATGGCAATAAGATTTAGTGAAGATGACCTAAGAAGCATTGGTAGAGTTGCTGCTGGAGTTCGCGGTATAAAATTATCTAAAGGTGATTTTGTAGTTGGAATGGTTGTAGTTTCTACAAGTGCTGAAAATCAGAACGACGATGAAAATCAAGATTTAAGAGTAACAGTAAATGATACTCTTTTAACAGTTTGTGAAAATGGTTATGGAAAGAGAACTAAGATTGAAGAATACAGACAACAATCAAGGGCAGGTAAGGGGATAATTGATATTCAAACTTGCGAAAGAAACGGAAATGTTGTTGATAGTATGGCTGTAAAAGATGGTCATGATTTTATCTTAATAACTTCTAATGGAAAAATTATAAGAAGTGCCGTTTCTGATGTATCAATTGTTGGAAGAAATACTAAGGGTGTTCGTTTAATGAATCTAGAAGAGGGGGAAAAGGTGCTTGCATGTGCATATTTACCAGAAGAACCTCAAGATGATGAAGTTGAACACAACGAGCAAGATTTATCTAACCAAAGCTTTGCAGATGAAAACGGCCAGAAGATAGATGATGATAAGATAAATTAATATTTATGTTATTAAACTCTGTAAGGTGATAACACTTAAAAATTTTTTCATAGAGTGCGCATATCAGAGTTTAGAAAATACGAGATAATAAAAAGATATCCCGTGCGGGATATAATAAAGGTTGCTTAGGCAACCGGGGCCAGGACGGGGTAGACTCGTAATTTTGCGAAGCAAAATCACGAAGGATACCCAGTTGTGAGGATAAACTTAATTAGTATTAGGGGAGAAATAACATGTTAAAAGTAGGTGTTGTAGGTCTTGGAAATTGGGGAACTGCTCTTGCAAATCATCTTGCTAATAAAGGATATGATGTCTTAGGTTGGGAAAAAAATCCTCAAGTTGTAGAAAGTATTAATGCTACTCATGTTAATGCTATTTATCAAAAGGATGTAGTGCTTTGTAAAAATTTAAAAGCAACATCTAATATTAGTGATTTAAAAGATTCTGATATGATTCTTTTAGTAGTTCCATCTTTTGCGCTTAATAGTGTTATCCCTCAGCTTCCAATAAACGATGATATGTTAATAGTTAGTGCAATTAAAGGACTTGAAAGAAATAGTTTAAAAACGCCTATAGATTATGTGCTTTCAACATTTAATAATGTAAATAAAAATAATTGTGCAGTGTTATCAGGCCCTAGTTTTGCTGCTGATATTGTAAGGTTTAGGCCGTGTGGTGTTGTGTCAGCAGGTTTCTGTGAAGATACTGCAAAGAAAGTTGCAAATATTTTCACAAGTGAATCTATGCGTGTGTATTTTTCAACTGATCCTATAGGAGTAGAAATAGGTGCAGTAGTAAAAAATGTAATAGCTCTTGCGTCTGGCGTTTGTGATGGAATGGAGCTAGGAGAAAGCGCTAAAGCAGTTTTAATTACAAGAGGATTAACTGAGATGGTTCGTCTTGGAGTCGCAGTAGGAGGGCAGGAAAAAACTCTTTTTGGGCTTTCAGGAATTGGTGATTTAATTTTAACAGCCACTTGTGATACTAGTAGAAATAGAACAGTTGGAAAAAGACTTGGAAAAGGGGAAAGCTTGCAAAATATTATTGATACTCTTGGTTCTGTCGCAGAGAGTGTAACTACGACTCCACTTGTTTTAGAGCTTGCAAAAAAACATAATGTTTCAATGCCAATTGCAGAAGAAGTAAACAAACTTCTAAAAGGCGAAGTTAAACCAATTGATCTTTTAAAAGACTTGATGGATAGGCCTTTAAAGTTTGAGTATTAGTTAAAAAATTAATTATCAAAAAATATATAGATATCAAATAATTATCAGTTTTAAGATATAAGCTTTTTTAAAAATAAGAAGCAAATCACTATTTTTCAAAGATCAAATTGACATTTTCTTTTAAAAATCTTAAAAGAAGAAGAATTCGTTTGTAATTTTTTAAGGAAATTTAGGTATGATAGAGCAAGTTAAAAAAGGTTAAGAAGCAGTTAAAAGCGGTTTTGTAACATTAAAAAATCATGCAATCACGTCAGGAAAGGATTTATTAAGAAAGGCTAATTTTAAAGAAAATGGGTGTCGATGGTAAGTTTTTAAAAGTATTAGGAAGTAAAATAGTAATTGAAGGAGTTAAAGAAGGTATAAAATTAGCATTATCACATAATCATTATGGATTAGCTGTTAATCTTATTAAGGAATTAATCGTTAATGGCGTCTGTGAAAAAATAGTTGATATTTTTTCGAATAAAAAAGTTCATTCCTCAATGGTAAAAAGTTACTATCAAAGTTTTAAAAATGGTGATATCGATAATATAAAATCAATGATTTCATTTATGGAAAATAATAGCTTAAAAGACACATTAAGAAGTGTTTTGCAAAATGAAAAAGTTGCATCTGGAATTATGGAATACCTTAGCAATTCACATTCTAATGAAGAAGTTTCTAAATTTAAAAATTTTATCGAAACCTTAAAAGATTACGATATGGAAGTCAAATAAAAATTCTTTTAAGCTACAGGACTTTTTAAAATAAATTGCGTAATCAGTTCTTCCTCTTTTGTTTGAAGCTCTAAGTTTTTAAGTAAAATTGCAGGGGAAATTGTCGTAATTGGAACGTATCCAGATTCTGCCCCGCAGTAACTGTTATCTTTATATAAAGTATTTCCTACAGCTATAATATTACTTAACGCTTGAAGTGGAGTACCTACAAAATCTACGCCACGAATTGGTTCTTCGCGGCCATTTGGATATACTAAAGTTGCATAAGAAATTGCTCCTGCAAATGCTTGGAAATCATAGCTTGAAGTATCTGTTTCTCCGCCACTTGTTTCATACACAATCATTCCAAATTTCTTTTTTTGCTTTTTAATTTCTTCTATTAATTTCTTTTTAAGTTCATCAAATGAAACACCACAATTTGACTCAACTATTGTTACAGCCATTCTGCTAATTGGTCGCTGAAATTTTTTATTTCTTG
>CAKMMH010000122.1 GCA_927798255.1 uncultured bacterium
TATGCTCTTTCTTTAGCTCTTTCTTTTCTTGCTCTACGTGCTTCTTTAATCTTAGCAAGTCTTGCTTCTTCTTTGTCTTCAAAAATATTTGATATATTATTTTTGATTAAAGTTCTAACAAGAGCGCTAGGTTTTGCACCATTTTCGATCCAAGATTTTACTCTTTCTTCTTTTAAAACTACTAAAGGAGGATCTTGCATAGGGTTATATGAACCAACAATCTCGATATATTTTCCATCTCTTCTAAAACCAGTTTCTGTTGCTACTATTCTATAAAACGGATTTTTTTTCTTTCCATGTCTTGAAAGTCTTAGTGTAACTGCCACGTTTTTTTTTCTCCAAATAAAAATAAAAAATAAAAATTTATTACACACTTAAATGCTATAAGTTAAGAAAACAAATCTTCTTAATTTATGTTAACTAGAGAAGTATAAACTTAACTTATTGTAAATGAAAGTGTTATCGATAAAAAAATAAAATTTTTTACTAGATGTCCTATAAAATTTTGTTCACAAATTTATCATATTATTGTATAATTTGCAAATAGTTAGGTGGTATTTATTAGATATTTTAAAGAGAATGCTTATATGAAAAATATTAAAATATTCATATTTTTCCTAGTTTTTTTAGTAATTTATCCTTTTTTAAGTGTTTTTTGTCAAGATTTAGCGATAGCTTCAGATGATATTAATTTAGATAGCCCTGATGATGTTGTGTTTTGTGCTGCTGTAATGCCATGCGATGAGCAAGGGAATGTTCTTAAAGAATATTTAGATAGTGATTGTTTAAGCGTATATCAAGAAAGATGCCTTAGATATAAGTTGAACGATATTTCAGAGAAAGAATGTAACTGTAATAAGACATTAGAGAAAAAGAATAGAAAAATTAAAAAATTGAAAGCAAAAATAAAATTTTTGCAAAGGAGATAACTTTCAATTTATTTTTGATATTATTATTTAGTAATCATCAAGTCAAAATTACGAGTCAGGTATTAAGGTTTCAAGCGTCAGATAAGTGGTTGCAGAATCCTGAATGCTGATAGCAGATTGATGTCACTTATTTTATTAAAACCTAAAATTCCTAAACGACTTCATTAAATTTCCCATACCCATACTATTAATTTTTTTCATCATTTGCTTCATTTGGGTAAATTGTTTTAAAAGTTGGTTAACATCTTCAATTCTTGTGCCAGAACCTAATGCAATTCTTTGCCTTCTACTACCGTTTATAATATCACTATTTCGTCTTTCTTTTTTAGTCATAGAAAGAATTATAGCTTCAACTTTTTTCATTTCTTTATTTGCATCATCATCATTTACTTTTTTTGTAAGTTCGCCCATGCCAGGAATCATTCCAAGTATTGATGAAAAACTTCCCATCTTCTTTATCATTTTTAATTGAGATAAAAAGTCATCAAATGAAAACTCGTTTTTCTTAAATTTTTGTTCTAGTTTTTTACTTTCTTCTAAATCAAAATTTTCTGTTGCCTTTTCAATTAATGTTAAGACATCTCCCATACCTAAAATTCTAGAAGCCATTCTATCAGGGTGGAATACTTCAAGTGCATCACCTTTTTCACCAACACCAATAAATTTGATAGGAACTCCTGTAACTTTTTTCATTGAAAGTGCAGCACCGCCTCTTGCGTCACCATCAAGCTTTGTAAGAATTAAACCAGTAAGAGGTAATGTTTCTAAAAATCCTGTTGCAACATTTACTGCCTCTTGTCCGGTCATTGCGTCAGCTATAAGTAAAATTTCTTGAGGTGTAAATTTTTTGTTAATTAAAGAAAGCTCTTTCATAAGCTCTTTATCAATTTGAAGTCTTCCTGCAGTATCAATAATCATCACAGGAATACCCTTGTTTTCAGCTAGCTTTTTAGCTTCTTTTACAATTTTTACAGGATCTTGCTTAGGGTTTGAATCAAAGACTTCAATGTTATTTTGATTTCCAAGTGTTTTTAACTGCTCAATTGCTGCTGGCCTATAAACATCAGCTGGCACTAAAAGAGATGATTTCTTAAATTCTTTTTTTATATATTTTGCAAGTTTTACAGATGTAGTAGTTTTACCTGAACCTTGAAGGCCAACAAGCATAATAATGGCCGGAGGGGCTGCGTTTAATTTTAAGTCTTCACTATTTTCTCCCATTACCTTTGTAAGTTCTTCATTTACTATTTTAATAATTTGTTTATCGGGAGTTAAGCATTTTAAAACATCTTCTCCAAGAGCTTTTTGAGCCACACTATCACAAAATTCTTTTGCAACTTTAAAGTTAACATCTGCTTCAAGCAGAGCCATTCTTACTTGTCTTAATGCATCATCTAATTCTTTTTTTGTTATTACGCTCTTTCCTCTAATAAGATTAAAAGCATTTTTCATTTTTGAGTGTAGTGAATCGAACATATATTTCCTTAAGTTATTATTTTGTAAATTATTAAATCATATCTTAAAAGCTTTCAAAAGCATTAGGGTCTGTAGTCGGTTTCATTTCTACAGGCTTTCTATTATTATTTTCTAGAGAATATTTAGACTTAATATATTGAGGCCAAACTCTTAATGCGTCAAGACATTTAGGAGAATAAATTCCGTTTTGTTCGCATATTGAACTTGGGTAGGTCTCTTCAAAACTGCTAATTTCCTTTAAAAAATCTTGGCAATCTCTTGATAAATAAATAATTTTGTCAACTTGCTTTAAATTTTGATTTGTATCTTCGTTTTTTTTGCTTTTTGACTTTTCTTCATCTGAGATGGTGTTAAAGATATCAAAATCACCAAGTTCTAAATTATTTTGATTTTTGCATGTTATACATTTGTCTGAATATCTTTCTCTTTTTTCTCTACAAAGATTTCTCACTATTTTATCTCCAATTGAGATAACTTTCATAAAATTATTTATTGAGTTTTGAGTCTTGTATAAATTTTTAGCATTAAAATAATCTGTTTTTAATTTTGGAATTTTGATATTATCAATCTTTTTAAAAAAATCTTTAAGTTCGGGAATTTCTTTCTTATCATTAGAGCTACTTTCTTTTGCATTTGAAATAATAATGTGAGAATAACCTTCTATACATCGCTTATCTTTATATCCATATTTTGCGCATAATCCAATAGGGGAGTAGGGATAAAGAGCAAGAAGTTCTTTAACAATATCTTCACATTTTGTATTTTGTGGATCTGGTTTGTAATTTAAGTCTTTGTGAAAATTTGGCATGCAAATTAATGGCACAGTTTTTTCAAGTTCGTTTAATAAAACTTTTTTAGCATTAGAGATAATATCTTTATCATTTGTTTTTAAAGAGTTAGTGTAATCGCTTTTGGCTTTAGCAACTGACAACTCTTGAACTTTCACAAAAGTGTCATTATCTCCATGTTCATTTTTGCCTTTAATGTGATTAATTGTATCATCGATATTAACTAAAGTTTCTAAAGTATCTTTTTGAGATTTCTCTAATTTCTCTAAATTTTTATTAAACTCTTCATTTATTTTTAATGAATCATTATTGACATTATCTTCACCATAAGAAATCGTTGACAAACATAAACTAAAAATTATAAAAGTAATTGATATTTTTTTTAAAATATTTTTTGACATATAAAACCAAATCCTTTTATTAATATTTTGAAAAACAATTATACAAATTCTATTTTATCATAAAAGAATATAGAAAAATACTGTAGATCTAGTAAAAATAGCTACCTAGTAAGATAGGTTAAAATTAGCATTTATGCTTATGTGCATGCATGTTTTATAATAATTGAATTAAATATTTAAAGATTTATACTAAATATTTAGTAAAGTTTGCGACATTACTAGCGTTAGCATCAAGTGCTTTTTGAGGTTCATCGACAATTTCGTTTTGAAGAGTATTAGTTAGCTTTATTGCTTCTTCAAAATTATTTAATTTATTTCCGACATCTAAATTTTTGTCTGTTTCGTTTTTAACTTCTTCGAAATTCTTTGAAATAGTATGTTTTAGTAATGTAATTCTTGCTTCTGCTGTTTTTACTGTTGCTAGTGTGTTTATAATATTCTCTTTTTTTGATAATTCAATTTTTTCTATTCCAAAGCCATCTTTTATGTCGTCTGGAAATATTATGTCTAGTGTTTGACCAATTTTATTTTCGACATAAATCTTGGCTTCTTCATCAGTTAATGGTTTTATACTATCGAAATCGGTTTCATCAGTTAAAGTTTTCATTCCAGAAAGAAGATCGTTTGCTTCTTTTTGTAAAACTTGAACTTTCTTTGGTACGATTTCTGCATTACTGTTTGCAACTTGTTCAACGATACCTTTTATACTTTCAAACATATCGCTTATTTTTTCTGTTGCATCGTTTGCAAGATTTAGTATAGAAATTGTTTTATTAGTTTCTTCTGTACGTTTTAGATTTGATTCTTTAGGTTTAGAAGATACAGAAACTACGTCAACTAGCGTATTGATTGCGCTTTGTACTTTATTGGTAACTGCTTCGCCCGTAGGCCTGTTTACCTTTTCAAGTATTATGTTGTTATTAGTTCCTTCTATTTTCATTTTTTTTATTAATTAATTTCCTTTTTTTCTCCTTGCGAGGTTATATGTCGACACTATGTTTAAAAACTTTAGTGTTTTTTT
Organism: uncultured bacterium; assembly: GCA_927798255.1. GTDB lineage: Bacteria > Bdellovibrionota_C > UBA2361 > UBA2361 > CAKMMH01 > CAKMMH01. The sequence goes on from CAKMMH010000122.1 coordinate 4,616, forward strand.
TATAACTATAAGAAAATTTTCTTAAATTTGTTGTTTTTGCTCTCAACGTGCTCATTTGGAGCAAAAATTTTCTTTAAATTTTCAAAACGAAGGATATTCGGGTCTTCCTTTGATAGATAAGAAATGACATCACCTAGGCTTCTTCCTAGCAAAAATTTAGGCAAATATTCATATTTTACGCACTCATAGACGTATTCTGAGGCTATTCTTGATGATTGACTAATAGCCCTATCTAAATGAAGTGCTATATGAAAACTTGTTACTTTTGGATTATAACGCTCTAAACTTATTGAAAATTCTTCCCCAGAAACGGAGGCTAGGGCCTTTAATCTTAATATTTTCATAGTAATTTTAGGGTCAGGTTGCCTAAATCTGTCAAGTACGTGTTCAGTTGGTCTTAAAACCTTATTGTAAAGGTCAGTTAAACATGAAATCGTAAAATATATAGAATTATTTAAGATAAGTATTTCATTTATTGTGATATCTCTTGTTTGAAAATAATTTTCGGTACTTTCTAAAACTTCTATTCCGTGTCCATGTTTAGAATCATCTTTCATAAAAGCAAGTTCTAGCTCTTTGTCGATTTTTGATGTTTTTTTATCACCAAATCTAACAATATCAATATCTCTTGGGCGTCTAAATGAAAAATTGTAATTTAACGCAAATCCTAGTGCTAATCTTGCGGCTCCTCCTTTAAAACCGTATTGAGGGGGAATTGTTGGGAGTAAATCAATTTGAGGAAGTTTTATTGATAAAATGTTATCTACAAATGACTCGAATTTTACTTTCGGTGCTAATTTTAAAATATCATTAGGTATATTTAAAAAATTGTAAGATTGCTTTATTAATTTGATTTTATTAATATTTTCGTTTTGACTCATACTACATAAACCTTAAATAAAAATCATACAGAAAGATAATCTTGTGAATAAACAAAAATGCTTCACTTAGTTTTGTTATTTATAAGCCTTTTGGCTCATAATTAGATGTCAGTGAAAATATGTAGATGAAAAAAATATATA
>CAKMMH010000123.1 GCA_927798255.1 uncultured bacterium
ATATTTATATAACAAAGCATAATGTACAGTTTTGTATACGCAAAATTGCTTGCCTACTTTGCTAGCCGAACACTCGTGAACCTCAATAACTGCGCATGTTATAAATGTACATGCTTTTACTCAAAGAAAACCTTTTGTTGGCTAAACATTTAACTTTTTAAATTCATGCTGTTGTGTGATAATGTACCACTACTTTCGATTTACCTAAAATATGGACTCAATCTCGTACTCTGAAATCAACATTTTATCCTTTGTAACAACTGTCCCACGGTGGGACAGGTGGTATAATGTGTCGTATTCATTATACAATCTTGGTTTTTGTATATATTGTGGGACAAATAATGCTATATCTCCTAATATTACATAAAAATAAATTATTAAACTGAGTGTTAAGATATTAATCGAGCTTTATCTAATTATTCTTATGTCGTTTCACGACTAAATTATTTTCATTTCACGATAATATAAGGTTATTTTTTTATATCATTTCACGAGTGGTATTTATATCAATTCACTATATTAAAAGAATAGATATTTTATATCGTGATTTGATATAAAAATTTATAAATATACTACAACTTACAGTATAGTTTGCATTAAAAAAGATTATAAACTTAGCTTAAATATTTTATTTTAACATTCATTGTTTTTTAATTTATATGATGTAAAATTATCTAAATCATTTGTTTTTTAGTTAAACATTTAAGTGTTTTTATTTTAAGATTGTATATTATGTTTGATAACAATTTTTATCTTGAGCAAGTAGAAAAAGAACTGAAAATAGTTTTAGATAGTGAAGATATTGAGCAACCTATGAAAGATGCAATTTATTATGCTATCTTTCCTGCAGGTAAAAGGATTAGGCCTCTAATGGTACTTGCATTAATGCAAGATCTAAAAAAAGAACCATTAGATGCATTAAGAGCAAGTGTTACAATAGAATTTTTACATTGTGCATCACTTATCCATGATGATTTACCTGCATTTGATGATGATGATTTCAGACGTGGCCGTCCTTCTTGTCATAAGGCTTATGGTCAAGCTCCAGCAATTTTAGCAGGTGATTTTTTACCACTTTTTGCGTTAAAAACAATTTCTAAAAGTGCTTATAACGAAGATGTTAAAGTTAAATTAAGTGAAATACTATCTAATGCTTTTTTAGAGCTTTGCAATGGTCAACAACTTGATATTTTAGAAAATGAAGAAAAAAAGGATAAACTTTTAAGAATATACGAGCTTAAAACAGGAGGACTTTTTAAAGCAGTTTTAGGTTTTGCTAGTGTAGTTAGTAATATGTCTGATGATTTCACGAAAATCGCCTTAAAATTAGGAGCAGAGATAGGAGTTTATTTCCAAATAATAGATGATTATATAGATCTTTATGGAACAAAAGAAAATAGGGGAAAACCTCAAAGTAGTGATGAAAAAAATGGTAAGTTCACAGTCTTTAGCATTAATACAAAGGAAGAGGGGCTAAGAATTCTTAAAAACAGTGAAAATGAAATATATGACTATATCAATATGTTATGTGATAATTCAGAAAATAAATCGATAACCTTTGATAATTTAAAATTTTTTGTTGAATACATGAAAAAAAGAATGTAAAAAATAGCTTTTTTGGTACTTTTTAACTAATTATTTTTCTCTAACTTAGCGATATTACAGATAACAAAAATGAATTTAAATTCTAAAGTTTATATTCATTTTACCGAAAGATAATGGTTCTGTGTACTTTTTTTAGTTAGATTGTGCAAATTTTAAATAATAAAGCTATTGCTAAAAACAACATCATAAAATTTTTCTACAGGAGAAATAATTCTTCAGGCTTTACTTTTATAGAGCTACTTGTTGTGATGGTTCTTGCGGGAATTTTATCTTCAATGGGTGCAATAAAGTTTTCAGAATTTAATAATCCATTAAAAACTGATACTGCAAGTTTTAAAAATTTTATCGGAAAAGTAAAATTAAAAGCAATGTCCCATACAAAAGCGTTTAAAATAGTTTGTGATGATGTAAAAACTGTGAAAGTTTATTGTGGCCAAAACTGTGACACAAAATCTTGGGAAATAATGGGTAGCGATATTTTTAAGCTTTCAGATGAGGTTTCATTTTCTCAAATTGATTGGAGTGTATGTTTTAATTCAAGAGGTTTTCCAAGTAATTCTCTAGATGTAAGTCTAATTGATAATAAAGAAAAACAAAAAGATGTAAGTTTACTATTAGGAGGCTCATTTTATGAAGAACACTAATAAGGGGTTTACATTAATAGAGGTCCTTATGGCACTTTTTATTTTTAGCATTGTTTGTGCTTCTACAGCGCCTGCGTTTATTAATCATTCTAAAATGAATTCAGAGTCAGAGGTTAAAACAATTTCTATAAATTTAGCAGAAAAAATATTAAACAATTTAAGAAAAGAAGATGTAACACAGTTTCCAAGTAGTGGTTCAAAGACAACAAACTATAATGTTTCTAATAAAAATTTAAATGCTGTTATAGTGTATTGTCAAAAGAGTCAATACTGTTCAAAGGCAAGTAGACATCTTACTATTAACATTTTTTATCATAATAAACTTTCATATAGTGTAGAAACTGTCTATACACAATTAAAATAAGTTATAATATATTAATTATTAGAGTTTTTATAAATTTTATATTTTTTTAATTTTTTAAATTTTATTGTTATTAATTTATGCAGAAATTTAAAAATAAAATGTTAATACAAAAAGGTTTCACCCTAGTAGAACTATTAGTATGTTTATTTTTAAGCGTATTAATAATAGCACTTCTTTGCCAAACAATACTTGCAAACAATAGACTTTATAAGGGAGATATCGTAAGAACAAACTTAAATCAAGATTTAAAAAGTGCTATGGTAATATTGTCTTCAACCATAAAGGAAGCTGGTGAAAATCTTTCAGGGACGTTTCCTGCAGTTGAATTAAAAAAAGATGAAGAAACAGGTTTTTCAGATTTAACAATAAGAAGAAATGTATTAGATGAGGTGTTGAAGCTTTGTGAACCAATAAGCAGTGGAAGCAGTGTTAATAATTTAAAATTTGCGCTTGCAGGGACTACTTCTGGTTGTATTTATTCAGACAATACGCATAATTTCAATTCTTGGAAGGAGTACAGGCAAAAAAATAACGGAGAGGTTTACCCATTTATTTATGATTTAGCAGAAAATAGTGGGGAATTTTTTCCTTATGTTGATGAGGAAGATTCAGGAACGGAATATTCCCTTTTAACAGGTGGAACAATTTTTTCAAATGATTACACAGTAGGAGCTGCTTCAATGTATATGATTGAAGAGTGGCGATTCACTTTTGAAGATGGCTTTTTAGTTTTGACACAAAATGGACTTTCAGATGAAAAGCAAAAAATAATAGGAAATGTTAATAAATTTATTGTAAAAATTGAAAAATCAGATGGTGATATTGTGGATACATTTTCACCAGATGACGATGATATGTGGTCCGATATTAGTGCTATAAATATTACGCTTGGTAATGAAGAAAATTTTATGAAAGAAAAAATTGAGAAGATTTTAAGTGCTAGTTTTTATCCAAGGAACATATTATCTCATTAAAGTATTTAATTTTTTGAAGGTAATATTTTAAGAAGAGTAAAATTTTTTAGTGAGGTTATATAAACAGTATGAAAAATTCAAATCAAAAGGCGTTTGCTTTAATAGTTGTGCTTTTTTTTATTGTTATAATTATAGCTTTACTAGGAGCATATTTAAAAATCACAAGGCTTGAGCTTTCTTCAACTAAATATGCAAAAGATTCAATCACAGGATTTGCTGCAGGAGAGGCAGGGCTAAATATTAGAGCGGAAGATATTAGAAATATTTTCGTAGGATATAATATGCCAGAAGGTGATTCTCCTTCAAAAACTCATCCTTGTGAAAGTGGAAATAATGGAAGTGGGGATTTTGTTTGTAAAACTTATAAATTTAAAAACACAGATGTCGTAACTTATGTAGAAGAAGCAGATGGTAATCCAATAAATACGACTATTCCTCAAGGAGAAAGATATCAAAATTTAAATGTACTTGAATATCGATATTCAGTTTATTCAATTGCAAAAGGTGCTCAGGGGCAAACAGAAAGTATTTTACAGTTAAAATTTAAAAATAGACTTGTTCCTCTTTTTCAGTTTGCAGTGTTTTATGATAAAGATTTAGAGATAGCACCAGGAGCTACTATGAATTTGTCAGGACCAATTCATACAAATGCAGATTTGTATTTAAATGCTGAGGGTAATTTAAATATTTATGGTCAAGTTACAACTGCTGGAGATATTTATAGAGGAAGAAAAAATAACTCAAATTGTAATGATACGGTAAGTATTATTGCTCCTGTAGACTTAAAAGCGATGGTTAAGGGGTGTTCAAGTAGAACAAAAGTAAGAGATCTTTCACCTTGGAAAGGAATGGTTGAAAGTAATGTAGAAAAATTAACTGTGCCAAGTCCAGATATTTTAAATCCAGTGCCGTCGTCTAATTATTTTTCACTTGCTGATTTAAGACTTCAATTAAAATTAAATTCTAGTAATAAGCCTAATACTTCGTTTTCTAAAACAGGTGTTGTGGTGTTAAAATCAGATGGTTCAATAGATGGCTCTCAAACTACAAAATTAAACGCTTGCACTGGGAATATAAATAGTAAGGCTATCGGTTCAACAAATACTTTTTATAACAATAGAGAAAAAAAGAATATAAGAATGTTTGAAATAGATATGTCTTCTCTTTTTAATTGTTTATATACAACTTCTTGGTTAGGAGATTCTGGTAAAAAATTAAATACGACTGATAAGGGGGGATTGGTTTTTAATTTTAGCATAGATGGTGTTGATTCTGAAAAATCGTCAAATAATTACGGTGTACGTTTAAGAAATAGCTCCTATCTTGGTTCTTCTAAATCTGGAGCTCCCCAAATTAAAGGCTTAACTGTAGTGACTAATCAAGCAATATATCTTTGGGGAGATTATAATACAACATCAAAAAAACCTGCTGCTATTATGTCAGACTCATTTAATATTTTATCAACTGCTTGGAATGATTCAAAAAGTTCTTGGTCACAAAGAGTTGCAGCTAATACAACAATTAACACTGCAATTCTTTCCGGGACTGATAGCACAGGTGGTATTGAAGGCACTTCGGGGCAAGGTGGTACTTATAATGGAGGACTCGAAAATTATCCAAGACTCCATGAGCAATGGAGTGGAAAAACTTTAACCTATAAAGGTTCTTTTGTGAGCTTAAGTACTCCAAAGCATGTAAAAGGAGCTTGGGTTTACGGTGCCCCTCAATATAATGCACCAACAAGAAATTGGGATTATGATACAGATTTTAATGATGGTGATAAGCTTCCTCCGCTTTCTCCAAGATTCGTGTATCTAAGGCAAGAATTATTTGTAAGAGAATATTAAAAAAATTTGACTAATATTTTGTATGGTAATAATATACAGCTATTCCTTAAGAAAACGTGAATCTCTCCGCGCGGGGTATATGAATTCACGATTATTTATATTTTTATTTATATTTTAGATAAAATAAATAATGAGGAAAGGAGGCGTGGCTTCATGAAGAAGTTCGACTCGTTGTAGTGGTTTTTT
>CAKMMH010000124.1 GCA_927798255.1 uncultured bacterium
GCAGATGCGCTTTTAACAAGTGGAAAGTCAGAAAGTGATAATATTATAAAATCTTATAATCCAAAAGCTAGAGTGTATGAATCACATTATGGTTTAAATATGACACTTAAAGGAGACAAAGAAAGATTTTATCAAAAATATGGTATAAAAGATTTTGTATTCTGTGTAGGAAGATTTGAAGTAAGAAAAAATCAACTTATGTTATTAAAGGCATTAGAAGATGTTGATATTCCAGTAGTACTTGCAAGTGGAGGGTTCTCTTACCAAGCAGATTATAATAATTTTGTTAGAAATTTTAAAAGAAAAGGAAAGACAGTAATTTTAGAAAAGTTAGATCTTCAAGATTTAGCAGATGCTTATGCAGCTTGCAAAGTTCACGCTCTTGCAAGCTTTTATGAGCTTCCAGGGCTAGTATCACTAGAAGCTGCTAATTATGGTGCAAATGTTGTGGTTACAGATTATGGAAGTATAAGAGATTATCTTGGGGATTTAGCTTTTTACTGCGACCCATATAATACTGAGTCAATTAAGAATGCGGTTATAGCCGCATACTATGCACCAGTAGATCCAAGACTAAAGCAAAAAGTTAGCGAGTATTCATGGGATAGATGTGCAGATGAAACTATAAAAGCATATAAAGATATCTTTATAAAATATGGTAAAGAAAATAGTAATCAAATTCAAAGTAATGATGTTCAAAATAATTATCAGCAAGTTAGCACTTTGAAAGATGGTATAAGTAATAATAATGACGACAATGTATGTGAAAATGTAGAAATTAGCGCTAGTAAGATTTTTGATAATGATTTTACGAATATTCAGGAAATAAAATTTAATGAAGCAATTGCTTTTGCAGAACAATTTGATTTTCAAAAAGCATTAGATATTTTTTATTCATTAGAAGATGAAATTAAATCATCACTTAAATTATATAGAAGCATAGGTGCTACACTTCTTGCGAAAAATGATTATGATGAATCAAAAAGATATTTTGAAAAAGCGCTTACGATTGATTCAAATGATATTAAAAGTGTAAGTGGACTTGGAATTTGTATGTTACGTCTTGGTGATTGTGAAGATGCAATGCAAATGTTTAAAAAGTCATTAAGTTTAGATCCATACAATACTGTTGTTATTTTACAGCTTGTGGAGTGTGCATATAGCATAAATAAATTTGATGAATTAAAAGATGCGTTAGAAAAGTATTTAGATAAATTTGAAAATAATTTAGATATGAAATTTTCACTTGCGGGGGTTTATTATAAGTTAGGTATGTATGATGATGCTAATAAGTGTCTTGATTATATAAGTATGCTAGCTCCAAATTATAAAGGTATTAGTGACTTTCAAGAAAAAATAGATGCTGAATATAAACAAAATAATAATTACAATAATGTAATTGAGAGTGATTTTGATAATAATTCATCAGATACTTACCAAACAAAAACAGAAATTATTGAAAATAATAATCTTGATCTTCAGAATTCATCATACATGTATAATAAAATAGATTCAATTGATGAAAAAATTGCATGTTTAGAAGAAGCTAAAAAGAGAAGAAATTTAGATGAGTTTGAAAAAGGTGTAGATGAACTTATGCAAAACTCTTCATTAAATGATAAACATAGAGAATATGTTAATACCTTAAAAGCTGAAAGCTTAATGCTAAAAGGTGATAATAATTCTGCACTTGAAATTTTAGAGCAAGTAATTAATAAAAATCCAAATTCATATAAGGCAATTGCCGATTTTGGAATCCTTATGGCAACCTCTGGAAATTGGGACGAAGCAAGAAAAAATTTCGATGATGCTTTGAAGATTAATTGTAAATATGATGTTGCACTTTCAGGTATTGGCTTATGTTATTCAAATCAAGGGGATTTTGAAAAAGCTTATGATTATTATAAGAAGTCTTTGGATAGTAACCCAGAGAATGTAAGAGCGCTTTTAGGGATAATTGATTTATCTTATAAGCTTTCAAGACTTGATGAGCTAGAGCAAATTTTAAAGAATTATTTAGATCTTCATCCTGCTGATTTAAATTTCTTATATACTCTTGCTGCATGTTATTACGGAAAATCAGAATTTCAAAAATCATTAGATACAATTTCTCAAATACTTTTGTTTGATGAAAATAATAAAAATGCTCTTGAACTTAAAAATATGATTCTTGAGAAAATTCAAAATGATTCTAATGTACAAATTTAATAGATGAAGATTTTAATATTTAACCAAAATTGGTTTTGCGATGCATTTAGAGAATGTGGAGATGAGGTTATACATGTCAGTATGCGTGACGATGGGGACTATAAGCTCTCATATTTTATGGATATTGCTGATATAATAAAATCCTTACCAAATAATTTTAAACCAGATAGAATACTTTTTCTTGATAATAGTGCTCCATTATATATGAAAGGTTTAGAAAATATCGATATTCCTATGCTTTTTTATTCAGTCGATATTCATCAACATTACACTCTTCATAAATTATTAAATAATGTTTTTGATGGTATGTTTGTGGCTATGAAAGATTATATACCGAGATTAAATAATGAAGGGTATACAAATGTTAAATGGCTTCCACTTTTTGCAACAAAAGTTTGTCCTTTAGAATTAGAAAAAAAATATAATGCTGTGTTTGTAGGGACATTAAATGAAAAGTTAAATCCTGATAGAGTAAAATTTTTTAGAGAGCTTGAAAAAATTACAGATATTTACTTTACTACGGGTAAGTGGTGGGAGATCTTTCCTAAAAGTCATATCGTTATGAATCAGACAGTTAAAGGAGATCTGAATTTTAGAGTATTTGAAGCGATGGGTAGCGGTAGTCTTTTACTAACAGAGAAATCTTCAAATGGACTTTTTGATCTTTTTAAAGATAATGTTCATATGATAACTTACAATAAAGGCGATATTTATGATGCAAAAGAAAAAATAGATTATTATCTTTCCCATTTGAAAGAAGCTAATGAAATTGCAAGAGCGGGAAGGGAAGAAATCTTAAAAAATCATATGCCTCAAAACAGAGTAGAGGTTATAAGAAAAGAACTTATAAACCTTGATAGTAAAAATAGAAATATTGATAATATGAATTTTTCGATGGCAGTTAATTATCTTGAAATTTTTGCTTCTACAAAATTACATAATGAAAATTTTGCTAAATACATAATTACTCTTGCTATGCAATGTTTTAATAATATTAATTATCAGCATTTGTCTATAGACAGAGAGGATATTCCATTAATTTTATCCTGTGCAATAAACTATGATAATATTTTTAGAACTAATATTTGTCCAAATTTTATACGTAAAGTTAAAGATGATGTCGATTTTGAAGGATTCAAATTGTACGATTTCTGGAATCTAAAAAATAATCATGATATGGATATCATTAATAGTATTTACCCAGATTTTAATAACGAAAACATTTATAATCTTGTAAATAATTACATAACTTCATTTTTGCTATAAAAATATCTTTTAAAATCGACAAGATACTAGATGTATAGTGACTATTTATTGAATAATATACGATTTATATATAGAATCTTTAGTGACTGTATGTTAATCTTCTTAAATCAAGACATTATCAATATATTTTGTTTTATCGAAATTTTTAAAAGTTTTTTCAATTTTATATAATATTTTGATTTTATTTGAAATAATTTATTAAGCTCTATAATAAACTTTTGTAAAATTTTTGTATTTAAAGATATATAATGAACACTTATTGTATACATATACCTCGCTTTGAGGGGGCTAGTAGCAAAGAACCATCAAGCTCAGCAAAACTTTTAGATGGGCTTTTTGCTGAAGCGCATAAAGTGTTAAATAAGAATGATGTCTTTTCTCTTGAAATATATTGTACTAATCAAACGATTTATTTAACTTTTTCTTGTGAAGAAAATATTGAAGGAATCTTAAAAGGAATATTTTATTCAGCTTCTAATTTTTGTAATATTAAACAAATTAGCGATTATTTGCAATTTGTTAACGATGAGGACTATATAGTTGCTAGTACTGATTTAAGACTAAAAAGAAATGGTGTTTTTCCGATTAAAAATTATGAGAATTTTCCTTTTGATAGTTTAACAAATGTATTAAATCAACTTTCAAGTTTTTCTAGTGAAGATAACGTTTTAATTCAAATAGTATGTAAACCTTTTATACCAAGTGGCTTTTTTTTAAAGACAGTAAGACCTAAAATTAGGCGTGATAGAATCGTTAGAATGGCTACAACTTTGAAATATTGGATAAATGATAAGCCATATGATGAATACTTAAAAAGCGCTGAAGAAAAATGTTATAATTTAGCAAATTTCTCCATTAATATTAGAATTGCATCATTTATTTCAAGAAAATTAGCACCTTCTCAAGTTATTGTAAAAAGATTAGAAAACAATTTAACATTAGTATCTGATTCATTTAATTCATATAATCATGCATTAAATGGCTTCATATCAAATCAAATAAAATTTGGTTCAGATAAACTAATTAAATTCTATAAAAGATCTCTTGATAGAAAACCTTTAATTTTATCGACTAAAGAATTAAGCACTCTTTGGCATATACCAAGTGCTATAAATTTTACGAATATTCCAACAGTACCTTCTGTTAAATTAGCTCCCCCAAAAGATTTACAGACTAATGTGCTTGATCCTATGGTTTCATATTTTGCAACAACGGATTATAGAGATACAAAGATAAATTTTGGTATTCATAGAGAAGACAGAAGAAGACACTTATATATTGTTGGAAAGTCTGGAAATGGTAAATCTTCATTAATGAAATTACTTGCCAAAAGTGATATTAAACATGGAGCAGGAATTTGTGTGCTAGACCCCCATGGAGATTTAGTTGATAGTATCCTTACTTTTATTCCTAAGGAAAGAATACAAGATGTAATTATTTTCGATCCATCTGATTTAGAATATCCTTTGACATTTAATCCGTTCTCTGGGATTTCAAATAGTTATCGCATGCAGTTTGTGACATCGTTCATTGAAATTTTTAAGAAAACATTTTCTTCTATTTGGAATGATAAATTTGAATATATTTTAAGATATGCATTACTAACAGTTTTATCGTTAAAAGATACGAGCTTTTTATCAATAGTAAAAATTCTTACAAATAGAAATTATCGTTTAGGATTAGTAGCTAAGTTAACAGACAATATATTGAAGAATTTTTGGTTTAATGAATTTGATAATTTCAAAGAAGAATATAACGACACAGTTTTACAGCCATTATTAAATAAATTTGATGTGCTCATGACAAATGAGTATTTAAGAAATATTTTCTTGCAAAAAAATAATGAATTTAATTTTAGAGATATTATTGATAATAATAAAATCTTATTATTAAAACTTCCAAAAGGAATATTGGGTGATGAAGTAGTGTCATTTCTTGGCTCTGTTCTAGTTTTTAAAATTTATCATGCTGCTATGTCTAGAGCTGATATTCCTGAAGCAGAAAGAAAAGATTTTTATTTTTATATAGATGAGTTTCATTCATTTATGACAGATTCTGTTAAGCAGATTTTAAGCGAATCAAGAAAATACAAATTAAATTTAACAATGGCTAATCAATATTTAGGACAACTTCCTAAG
>CAKMMH010000125.1 GCA_927798255.1 uncultured bacterium
TTTAAAGATTTTTTTACTTTTTTAGTTTTAGGAATTTACACTATATGAAGAAAAATGTTCGTCTTTTATCGACCTTCGCTATTTTTTTATGTTTTTTTATCGCTAACGCAAATGCAGTTACAGACATTATGATTCAAGGTGCCGGAAAACGTTTTCCAATTGCCGTTGCATCAATTTGCAATCAAACATCACATAAACTTGAACCAGATAAAACAATAATTAGTAATCTTGATGTTAGTGGTTATTTTAACGTTCTAAACCCAGATACTTATATTGAAGCAAAAGGAAAATGCGATGATCAAAATTTTGCATATTCTGACTGGAGCGTAATTGGTGCAGAAGGATTAGTAAAAGGTGAGGCAACAGGAAGTGGCTCAAATATGACTGTTAAAATGTATCTTCATGATGTTGCAAGACAAGGAGTCGTAGTAGCAAAAGAATATAAAATTTCACACCCATCTCAAATTACAACAGTTGCAAACAGGTTCTCAAATGTAATCCTAGAATATTTTACAGGTACAGCTGGATTCTTTGGTTCTCAAATTGCATTCTCTGGAAAAGTTGGACGTTTTAAAGAACTTTTCTTAATGGATGCAAATGGAACAAACGTAAGACAAATATCAAATGATAGAGGACTTGTCCTTTCAACTGCTTGGTCACCAACAGGACAAGATTTAGTTTACACATCATATAGAAATAGAGCTCCAGATTTATTTAGATACTCACTTTCAAATAGAAGATTAATTCAACTTACAAACGGTAACGCTCTAGAAATTGGTGGACAATTTTCACCAGACGGAAACACAATTCTTTACTCTCGTACTCGTGGTTCAGCAGCAGATCTTATCCTTGCAGATTTAGGTGGACGAACAATAAGAAATGTTCTTGTTGAAGGTGGCATAATTAATGTTTCACCATCTTGGTCACCAGATGGTTCTGAAATAGTTTTCTGCTCTAATAGAAGTGGTGGACCTCAAATTTATAAAATGAGTGCATCAGGTGGAAATATTAAACGTGTAAGTTTTGTAAGCTCAAATTATTGCACATCTCCTGCTTGGTCACCAAAAGGCGACAAGCTAGCATTTGTTTGCCGTGCAGAAGGTCGTTTCCAAATATTCGTTTCTGACGCGGACGGTTTAAACGCTCAACAACTTACAACTTACGGCCACAACGAAGATCCTTCGTGGGCACCAGACGGACGTTACATAGCATTCGCTTCAACATTTGGCTCATCTAAAATTTTTAATATTGCTATGATTAAGTCTGACGGGACGAATTTAAAGCAGTTAACATTCAGTAATAGTGGCTATACCGATCCATCTTGGGGCCCCATAGAGTAAAACGGACGATACATTCAAGATTGCGTCGTTTTTTGAGGGAGGCGCCGTCCTCTCCGTACTAGAGTACGGTTGCGGATGCGCCCCCTCAAAAGCCTAGCACTCTTGACGTCTCGTCCGTTTTACTGGTTTGGTAATGGGGCGTGAAAAAACGATATCTGACAATTTTTATCAAGGCGAAATTATTCAGTTAATTTTCTTTTTTGCGCAAACCCGCGTGCCCGTTTTATTGGTTCATTGAATGGGCGAGAAGACGATGTATCTAAGATTAATGTGGTGAATCTTGCATAAAAGGCGTTTTTTCATCTTTTTATGCAAGCTCACCCCATCTTGGCGCCACACGCTAAAAAGGCGTGCTCTATTAAACACCTTGCGGGGTTTCGATTTGCTGTGATGCTACGATATTACAAAATGTATAGTGGAGACTAGAATTTACGATATCTTCTGAAAATTTTTTTATACTCGATGATTTTTGCACGACATGCCCGAAAGGGGGCGACTAATAAATCACATATCGATTTTATTTATACAATCTGCTAAACATTCACCAATTAGCTTATGTCCATTTTTATCATAATGAAGTCCATCGATATCACAAGGCTTAACAAATTTATTTAAATCAAAATATATTAAATTTTCGTCCCTTGCTATTTGTTCATATATGCTTTGTGCTTCCTTTGACCTAATAATACTAGTTTTATTAAATTGAAAATTAAAAGTTCCTGTTAACACTCTTTCATCTAATAAAACAGGTGGAATAAGAATTATACTTTTTGCTTTTACTTTTGAAAGATTTATTAAATTTCTAAGGCCATTTTCTATGACTTCTAAACTTATATTATTTTGAAACTGAAGGTCATTTGTCCCAAGCCACAAAATAAAAATATCAAAATTACTAACTTCTTCTATAAATTTTGGAAAATGTAACCTTGCCGAATATTCAAACCCTTTAGGATTATCTACAAATCCCATTCTATCACATACGCCCTCGTTTATGATTTTATAATCATTTCCTAATTTAGCTTGTAAAGCTGAGGTCCAATAAATTCCATCATCGAACTTTTTACTGTTTGCAGGATTATATCCAAAAGTGTTAGAATCTCCATAACAAATAATCGTTTTCATATTGATTTTGCCTATTTTAAAGCATATTTAAAGACATTAGTATTGTTAAATATACACAATATACTAAGATATTGCACAAATATTGAAAATATAAAAATTTCGGTAATTTTTCGATTTTATTTAAATTTTAAAAAATATTTGAAAAAACCTATTGTAGAAATCACTAAATTATATTACCTTTTTATGTAATAAATTTATTACATTATATGTAATAAGTTTATAAAATATATATATATTTTATAAATGCTCTTAGGCTTTAAAACGGGGGACTTATGTGGTCTTCACGGTTATTAAAACCATGAAAGAGTGGTTTCATGTTTTATTTAAGATAGGAGATATACGAATGCGAAGTGTTAAAATTTTATTAGCTCTAGCTATGTTTATAGGGCTATCAGCTTGTTCTTGCAGGAAATCAAACAATATTGCTGATGCAACAGAAGGTGGGCCTCTAAGTGATGTTCATTTTGCTTTTGATTCATATGCAATCGAACCAGCTGCTAAAGAAATATTAAAGTCAAATGCTGAATGGTTAACAGAAAACGATACAGCTAATGTAACTATCGAAGGACACTGTGACGAAAGAGGTACAGCTGAATATAATATGGCTTTAAGCGCTAAAAGAGCAAATGCGGTTCTAGATTATATGAAAACTTTAGGTATTGATGCTGCTCGTATGACTACAGCACCTTATGGTGAAGAACTTCCTCTTGACCCAGGTCATGATGAAGCTGCTTGGTCAAAAAACCGTCGTGCTCACTTTGATGTTAAATAATTAAAAAATCAACATTAAATAGATAGTTTTTTAAGACATTCTGATAGAGGTAAAACTTTGTCAGAATGTTTTTTTATGTGCCTTAAAGTAATTTATAAAATTTTTTATTTCGTTTTTTATTTTCAAAAAGTTTCCAGTATGAAAAAAATAAGTTTAATTTCTTGTTTATTATTGTTTTCTGCTTGCGTTTCAACAAATACTACAAATGAGGTTTTATCTTTAAAAAGAGCCGTAGAAAACCTTAGGACTTATCAAATGGAACAATCAACTGAGTTAAATAGGATTTCAGAAGATTTACAAAAACTACGAGGTACTATTGAGGAGCTTGAACATTATAAAGCCCAAGAGATTGCAAGAAATAAAGCGGCTCAAAATATTGGTTCTACAGAAATGAACATTGAACCGGCTCTTGCTAGTGAGCTTCAAAGCGATAAGATTACAAAGGGCCAGGGCATGAATGCAATTGTTCCAGAAGATTTGCTTAAAGAAGATGAAATCTTTGCTTCAAAACAAAATATCGAATTTGGCCGTGAAATGTTAGAAATGATAGAAAATATAAAAGGCAATAAGTTTAGAGAGGCTTTAACAATTATTAACGATCTTATGACTAGTGCAACAGGAGAACAACAAGCAAGAGTGCTTTTTTGGCAAGGAATTTGCTCAGATGCAGTAGGAAGTAATAAAGATGCACTTGTTGCTTACAATTCATTATTAACAAATTTTAAAACTCATAAGCGTGCTCCAATGGCACTATATAATCAAGCTTTGGTATTTTTACGTTTTAAAGACAAAGAAGCTGCTAAAATGAGTCTTCAAAAATTAGTTAACGATTATCCTAATTCTGGCTATAAAGAAAAAGCTCAAAAGAAATTAAAAGATATTAAGTAGTAAAATTTTTTATGGATAAATTTGAACTCGTAGTTTCTAATGATGATGACGGTAAAAGATTAGATGTTTTTCTAGTATGTTTTTTTTCTGATAATCATGAATTAAAAAATTTTTGTTCACGTTCAAAAATTCAAGCATTAATAAGGAATGGGAGTGTCCTAGTTAATGAAAAACAAGTTAAACCATCTTTTATTTTATCTTTGAATGATAAAATAAAAATTTACGTAGATAATCTTCCAATACTAGATCAAGATATAATTACACCGTATGAATTTTCAGTTGATATTATTTATGAAGATAATGATTTGTTAGTTGTTAATAAGCCTAAAGGGCTTTCTGTTCATCCAGGAGCAGGAAATAAAAATGAAACACTTCTAAATGCAATAATTAATAAAATTTCATTTAGTGATGGCTCTAATTTAAGTATAGATCCACTAAGAGTTGGAATTGTCCATAGAATTGATAAAGACACTACAGGGCTTTTAGTCGTAGCAAAAAATGAATTTGCTATGACAAATCTTATGAAGCAATTTAAAGAGCATTCTGTAGATAGAAAATATGTTGCGCTCGTTCTTTCAACACCTCGTGGCGATAGAGAAGTAAACAAAGAAGAAGAAGGTATAGTTGATACATATATCGGTCGTCATTTAACAAATAGAAAAAAGATGACAGTTCTTCGAGAAGGTGAAGGAAAGAGAGCCATAACTCATTATAAGAAGCTTGAGGAGTATCCTTATGGATGTTTAATGGAATTTAAGCTTGAAACTGGACGTACACATCAAATAAGGGTTCATATGGAGTATATAAACTCCCCAATTATCGGTGATAAGCTTTATGGGGATTTTTCGCTTTTACCAAAAGAGTTAAAGGTCGCAGCACAAAAACTTGGCAGGCAGGCACTACACGCTAAAACTCTAGCTTTTACTCACCCCGTGACATGTAAAAGGCTTTCCTTTGATTCAGAAATTCCTGATGATATGAAAGAAATAATAAAAATTTTCAAAAATAAAAAATAAAGTTAGGATCATTTTTCTTTTATGGTATATAATAGATATATAGTGTTTTTTATTTGGATAATATAATTTATGGAAAAAATTGAATTAGAAAAAATAAGACAATTAATTAAAGAAGGAAATTATGAACTTAAAAAATTATACGAAGAGCATGTTTCTCTTGATAAACAAGTTGAAGTTCTTTCTAATAAATCATATTTAACCCAAAAAGAACAAGAAGAATACCGAAATATTAAGATCAAAAAGCTTCAAGGCAAAGAAAAAATGCTTAAAATGATTGCTAATATGTAAGTATTTAGCAGCAATAGGATTTAAAAATGGGAGTTATTAGTAGAAATTTTAGTGGTTCGTCATGCCATATAGACCATTTTCATCTTGATGAAGGTGACAAAAAACGCCATAGAGGGCGATGTAAGTATTACTATGCTACTACAAAATA